>CAZGRH010000012.1:0-19510 GCA_964527005.1 uncultured Muribaculaceae bacterium
GAAGAAGATGACAGATATGTTTCAGTTCACCACCCGTTCACAATGCCAAATCTTGAAGATATTGACAAAATGGAATCAGATCCCGCAAATTGCCGTTCTATTGCTTATGATATTGTTTATAACGGTAATGAATTAGGCGGAGGAAGTGTAAGAATACACTCTGCTGAAATTCAACAAAGAGTATTTAAAGCATTAGGCTTAAGCGATGAAGAAACCAAAGAAAAATTCGGCTTTATGATTAATGCGTTCCAATACGGAACTCCGCCTCATGCCGGTTTAGCGTTAGGTCTTGACAGAGTAGTTGCATTACTTGCTAAAACAAATTCAATAAGAGATGTAATTGCATTCCCTAAAAATTCTGCTGCTAAATGTTTAATGACTGATGCTCCCGCATTAGCTTCAGAAGAACAATTGAGAGAATTACATTTAAGATCGACCGTAAAACCGAATTAACATGACAGAAGAATTATCAATAAATGAAATATGGGATAAAACCCTTGAAATATTAAAGGAAAAAATAGTGGCAATAACCTATGAAACTTGGATAGTGCCACTTGTTCCTCATTCTTTTGAAGATAATTGTTTTTGTGTTTTAACGGGACAAAACTTGGCAATTCAATTGTTACAAAAAAACCAAAAAGAAATATCAACTGCATTATCTTCTATTTGCGGTAAAGATGTATATTTCAAAGTAGTTTATGATGAAAATCTTCACAAAAGAATTGAAAAAGAAAAACAGAAGGTAAAAAAAGAAGAACAAAAAGCGTTTATTCAAAGTCTTGAAAAACAAATTTCAAATTCCAAATATGATGGTTTAAAGCAAATGCATTCGGATTGCAAATTAAATTTAAAATACAAATTTGATAATTTTGTGGTCGGTTCAGGTAACAAATTTGCTTATGCGGTTTCTGTTGCGGTTGCAAAAGACCCCGGAAAACAATACAATCCTCTGTTTATATATGGTGGTTCAGGATTAGGAAAAACTCATCTTCTTCAAGCTATCGGACACGATATTCTTTTTAACAAACCGAAATTAAAAGTTAAATATGTAAAAGCCGAAGAATTTATTAATGATTTGGTTAATTCAATTGCCAAAGGTATGGATAAAGCCGGTGATAAGAATAAAAAAATGAATGACTTCCGTAATAAATACCGAATGGTTGATGTTTTATTGGTTGATGATATTCAATTAATCGAGGGAAAAGCAAGAACCGAAGAAGAAATGTTTAATACTTTTGAAAGCTTGCATAATTCGGGAAAACAAATTGTTTTTACTTCTGATCGTTCTCCCGATAAATTTGAAAATACACCCGATAGACTTAAAACAAGATTTCAAATGGGATTATTGGCAGATATTCAGGTTCCCGATTTAGAAACAAGGATGGCTATTTTAACTAAATTATCAAATGATAATAATATGTTGATGAAGCCGGATATTATAGAATTTTTAGCAACGGTTTATAATAAAAATGTAAGAGAATTAGAAGGTGCATTTAATACTATAAGTGCATATTGTTCAATTAATGAAGTTCCCGTAACGATTGATGTTGTCAAAAAAGTTATCGGATATAATGAAAAACGAAAAACTTACACGGTTGACGGAATTATAGATGCCGTTTCGACTTTTTATAATATTTCACCGGATGATATAAAAAGTACAAACAGAGCTTCAAAAACAGCTTATGCCCGTCAAGTCGCAATTTATTTGGCTAAAGAATTAACAGGTGAAAGTTTTCCTTATGTCGGTGATTGTTTTAATCGTAAACATACCACGATTATGTATTCACATCAAAAAGTTAAAACCGATATGGCAGTTGACAGACATTTAGCGCAAGATATAAAAGAATTAACCGAAAAACTTAATTCTTAGAAATACAAGCAGTAATTGCTTCCGTTAACCTCGAAACTTCTATTACTTGTATATCAAAATTTTCCGATAATTTTTTTGATTGTTTCGGTACAATTGCTTTTGTAAAGCCTAATTTTTGTGCTTCATAAATTCTTTTTTCAAGATTAGCCACATTTCTTATTTCGCCAGATAAACTTATTTCACCAATTATTACGCAATTGTTTTCAACGACAACATCTCTGAAACATGTAGCAATTGCCAATGCAATTCCTAAATCTGCAGCAGGTTCATCAATTTCTATTCCGCCGATAACATTAACATACACGTCGTGGTTAGACAAATTTAAACCGATTCTCTTTTCTAAAACCGCTATTATTTGCAATAATCTGTTATATTCAATTCCCGTAGAAACTCTTCTTGGCGACGGATATGAAGTTTTGCCGACAAGCGCCTGAACTTCAACAAGTAAGGCTCTTGTTCCTTCGCTTGTAGAAATAATAACACTTCCGGGGGTTGCGCATTGACTGCGTTCTTTCATAAACAATTCACTTGGATTTTTGACTTCTTTAAGTCCGTTTTCTGCCATATCAAAAACCCCTATTTCATTTGTAGAGCCGAAACGATTTTTATTCGCTCTTAAAAGACGTTGAGTTTTATATTTATCCCCCTCAAAATATATTACGGTATCGGTCATGTGTTCTAATACTTTAGGACCTGCTATACTTCCGTCTTTTGTTACATGCCCGATTACAATAACCGTAATGTTTTTATTTTTGGCTATATCCATTAAAATATTTGTACATTCACGAATTTGAGAAACGCTTCCGCAAGAACTTGTAATGCCAGATGTATAAATTGCTTGAATTGAATCAATTACTATAACATCAGGGTTTATTGTATCAATTTGATTAATAACCAAATCTAAATTTGTTTGCGAATAAACATATAAATTATTTGAATTAACATTTAATCGTTGTGCTCTTAATTTGACTTGAGAACCCGACTCTTCCGCACAAACATATAATAATTTTTTACCGTTATTGCAGATATTACCTGCGGTTTGTAATATCAAAGTAGATTTGCCGATTCCAGGATCACCTGCCAACAAAATCAAAGAGCCCTCAACAAGTCCCGAACCTAAAACTCTGTCAAATTCTTCAAAACCTGTAGGAATTCTGATATTATCACTGATTTTAATTTCATTAATCAAACATATAGGACTGTTATCAAGAACAACTGCTTTGTTAACTTGCCGCTTTACTTCCGTTTCTTCGGTTAAACTCCCCCAACTGTTACAATCGGGACATTTACCTATATATTTTGCAGATTCATACCCGCAATTTTGACATACCCATTTAGTTTTTATTTTTGCCATTATTTATCAGCATTTTCCTTTCGATTTTCAAATTTTCTTTTTGGTCAATTATATAAATATATTTTATTACGGAATTTGAAATTAAAAGTAAAAAAGGATTTACTTTCGGACTTACATTCATTGTTATTTCAGGTTTTGAATATTCATTTTTCTTTTTATTGTAAGTTTCTTTTTTCTCCAAATTCAAATTAATATTAATACTGTATTTTTTTCTTTCTTCTTTTATATACTTTTCAAATTCATCGTGAGGAAAAATTTCTGATGAAATTATTGAAATCTTAATTCCGTCCGCATCTGTTTTATAAATATCCGTTTTTATATTTCCGTAATTTTGTGTAGCAATTAAAATAGTGATACTATCTTCCAAACCTATTGCATCATCTGAATTTTTTTGCAAAAAATTTAATTTAAACGCATTTTCATCCGTAAGCGGCAACCAAGGTAAATACATTAACATCGTTGTTTTAAGTGTTTGTAAATCAGAAGAAGATGAAGCAGCTATAAATGATATTAATTTTGTTAATTGTGAAATTTGTTCATCTTTCAGATTTAAACCCATTTGGTTATAATGAGCAATCATTTTATATAAATTTATCATTGCTTCTTTTGAATTATTTTTTAATAATTCCGCCAGTTTATTCATATCCGTTTCAGATGTTAACAATAATAAAATTGTTTGTTGTGTAATTTCTGTAGAATTCGTTGTTAGTTGTGATAGTAACCGTTCAAAATTCTTTGGGAAATTTAACAAATTTTTTAACATATCGGTTGTTTGTTGTTGATTTAAAATTGCAATTTCATTCAATGTTTCAGTAAGTTGAATATTAGTTTTCGGTAAAAAATCTTTAAGCACATTGTTTTGATTGTTTTGTTGCGAATCTGTACTAATTAAAATTTTATTTTGCAAATTATTTTGACTGACTTTATTTAAATTAGTCGAAAAATTATTTAAAAAATTACCCCAATTAATATTATTCATAAAGTTATCTTGTAATCTCCTTTATATAATTTTCGACTCCTTTAGTAATCGTTAATCGGGGTTCTTTATTGCAAAAATCATCTAAAATGGTAATACCTGTTTGTTTTTTACCTGTTTGAACATACATTAATCCCAGTAAAATTTCATTTAAAGGATTACCTTTTTTATCTGAATATTCTTTTATTTTCTCATCAAGTATTCCCAAGTTTTTATAATTTTTAGCTACATTTAAGTAATAATCGAAATATAATACGTGTAATGAAAGTGCTTTTTCAAAACAAGGTTTTGCCAAATCATGTTTTTGAACTTTTTCATAAGTTTTACCCAGATTTGTATAAAAAGTTGCCGAAGCTTGTGTGTTCGGATTTAAATCAATTGCCATTTGAAATTCTTTTATTGCACCGAAATAATAATTTTCATTCAAATAAATTAAACCTTTATTATTATGAATATATGCGTTATTTCGTGCATTTATTGTTTCATCACACAAAGCAAAATTTGTGCTTAAAAAAATTAAAAATATACCGATTAATAACTTTTTTATAAACAATTTTTTACCTTTATTTTCTCTTCTTCACTTCAATTATATTGTTTTTATCTTCTTCCGTACCAACATGTCTTGATTTATATTCTTTAATGCCTTTTAAAGGAGAGTCAATATATTCAAATTTTACAATTACTTTATTACGTTTTTTATCAATTGTAATAATTCTGTATTCTTGACAATAAGATAATGACGGTGAAGCAACATGCAAAATATTACCGTCTTGAATTAATGAAGTGCTGTGATAATGACCTGCAACATATAAAATTGGCATTTTGTGTTTCATTAAAACATTTTTAACTTCTTCAGAATTTAAAATTAAATGCCAAGGTTTATGAATCGGTTCAACTAACGGAAAATGCGTATAAATAACAACTACATCATTTTTTGAATTGCTTAATACATTGTCTAACCACTCTAATTGTTCTTTTGGCATAAGTCCGTTTGATGTTGCTTTTGTATTTGTTCCGTCTAATGCGATAAATTTAAATCCTCTTTTTGGGGAGAAAGTATAATATGAATTATCAAATTGTTGATTTGGATTTTGAGCTTTTATAACTTTTAAATAATCGGAATTTTCAATAAATCCGTTAAAAACTTTATCGTGATTACCGCTGATAATATACCACGGTTTTTCCAACGTATTTAAAATATTTGTTCCGTATTTTAATAAATCAACACTCGGATAATCTGTTAAATCACCTGTAATCAAAGTAAAATCTATATCTTTTATTAAATTTATGTTAAAAATTGCTTCGTTTAAAAGTAGTTCCGGAGGAGTTTTTATATTTTCATTTTCTGCTTGCGTTTTTTGAATATGAATATCGGATAGTTGTGCAAATTTAAGTGTTTGCGCAAATACACTTTGTCCGATAAAAATGATGTTAATTGTAATTGCTAATAAAAAAATTTTTTGTAATATCTTTTTCATTTTTTCCTTCCTTCTTTCTTTATTTATTTTTTATTATAATTGTAACATTTCTGTCTTGTTCTCTTCCGTAAAAATTTGGATTTCCAAAAGTTAATATTTTGGTTTTCTTTTTTAATTCTTTTAAATCAGTTTCCGTAAATTTAATTTTAAAAACAGTTGCATTTTTTTGACTATTGACTTCAATAATGCGAAAAGCATTCGGATACCGTAATAATGACGGGGTCGATATATTTATAATATTGCCTCGCTTTATTATTTTTGTAAAATGATAGTGTCCTGAAAATATCGCAATGGGCATTTTGTATTTCTTTAAAACAGATTTAAATTCTTTTGAATTCGATATTTCGTGTGAGGGATAATCATTTGGCGGGTATAGCGGAAAATGTAAAAATATTAATATTGTATCTTTTTTTGATTTTGATAATAAATCATCAAGCCAACAAAGCTGTTCTTGCGAAATAATTCCTTTTGACGAAATTTCTTCATTATTAACACCATCAAGAACAATAACTCTATATCTTTTTTTTGGTTTAAAAGTATAATATGTGGAATTAAATTTAAAATTTTTATTATTTTTATTTAAAAATTTAATCAGTTCGGATTTCGAAAACTCTCCGTTTGGATTAATATCGTGATTTCCGATTGCAAAATACCAATTAGAATGCAGTTTATTTATAATTTTTGTTAAATCTTCGAAATCACTTTGTTGCGGATAATTAACTCCGTCACCCGTAATCATGACAAAATCAATATTCTTTTCTTCATTTATTTGTTTGACGGCATTTTGTGTTATTTCAGAAGTTCTCGCTAATAATTTATAATTATTTTCTTCTTGTATATTTGCATAATGAATATCTGAGATATGGGCAAATTTTAACGTTGTCGCTAATGTAGGCTCAACAAAAAATAATAACAATAATATAGCGGTAAAAAATCCGATTACTTTTGATTTAAAAATATTTTTCATAAAAAAATTATAACAAACTTTCAAAAATATAACAAAAATTAAACAATATTCTTTTAAAACTTCTAACATTCTTGTATCCTAATATTGCTGAAATTTTCTTTCTCTTTTATGTTCATTTATTATTTTTTTTATACCTATTGAACCGAAATTTAAATTTCCTGCTCCAAATTTATTATCTATTTTATCAATCAGTAAAGATATTTTTTGGCTTTTTAAATTTTTTTCATCATTAAACAAACATAGTTGACTTTTTTGGGTATTTTTTAATTGTGAAACTATTACTCCCGATGAGCGATAAATAATATTTTCTTTAAAAATTGTTTGAAATAACTCGTTAGCGTATTGTGTTAAAATCAATTCTGAATTTGTAGGTGTATCCAATTTCTTTTCTGTATAAAACACATGAAAATCTTTCGTTCTTAACATTATTCCGATAGTTGTTGCCATTAAATTCTTTGAACGAAGTTTTTTACAAGTGTTTTTAATATGAATATTAATTTCGGTTTTTATATAATTCTTATCTGAAGAAAAATTTGGGAAAGCTCGTGTTTTTTGTACTGATTTAGGTTCTTCCCGTATTCCCGAAATTTGTAAAATACTTTTACCCGTTAATTCATATTTTAATTCCAAACCTTTTTTCCCCAGAACTTTTTTGTAAAATTCATCATCTTTTAATAAAATTTCATCAGCATAAAATATTCCGTATCTTTTTAATGTTCTTGCAGTATTTTTCCCGACTCCCCATATTTCTTCGGTTTTTATATTTTCAAGTTCTTTCTTAATTAAATAATCTTCAATGACGTAACTTCCCGTTGAAATTTTTGCTTTATGTGTAGCTAATTTTGCAAGAGTTTTTGAACTCGCCATTCCGACAGAAACACTGATACCTATATCTTTTTCTATATCTGCTTTGACTTTCTTACAAAAATCATAATCAGTAAGATTAAAAAGATTAGGTACGTTTGTAACATCTAAAAACGCTTCATCTATTGAATAAATATCAATTTTATCGGAATACTTTTTTAAATATTCAATTAAACGTTCGGAAATATCATGATAAAGTGCGAAATTTGCGCTCAAATAGATTATGTCCTTAAATTGATTTTTTGCAAGAAAAAGCGGTATTCCCATTGGTATTCCGCGTTTTTTTGCTTCGTAAGAACGAGCAATTACACAACCGTCATTATTACTTAATACACAAACAGGCTTATTTTTTAAATTCGGATTCATAAGTATTTCACAACTTGCAAAAAAATTATTTCCGTCGACATGTAAAATTTTTTGTTTTTTCATTTCCGTTACCTAAAAAAATCAGGCAGAAACAGAGGGGAGGAAAATAGTTCCTGCCTATTGAAGAATAAATTATTTTGAATTTATTATAATGGATTTTATTAAAACTTTCTTACTATTCCTTGTGCAATTCCGAAGATAATTAATTGTTCTTTCGGATATAAATTCGGATAATTTTGATTTGCCGGTTCAAGCCAAATTTTCCCGTTTTTATTTCTGTAGGTTTTTATGGTGTAACCTCCGTCTATAAAAGCAATGACTATATCTCCATTTTTTGCGACATTGGTTTTTTTTACAATTACTTTATCACCCTCAAATATTCCCAAATCAATCATTGAATCTCCGGCTACGGTAAAAAGAAAAGTAGACGGATTATTTATATTAAAACTTTCGTCTAAAGAAACCCTCTTTTCTATATCATCTTCCGCCGCCGAGGCAAATCCCGCTTTTACGCTTGAAGAAAACAATATTGCACCAAACTGATTTTTATTTATATAAAATCGGTTATTTTTTTCCACTATCAAATTTTCTTCTTTTAATTTATTAAAATACTGCCAAATTGAATTTTTGTGTTTAAATCCAAAATCTTTAGCAATAATGTCAAAACTTGGTAAAATATCTTGACCGTATGTTTCTTTTAATTTTTCAAAAAATGTTTTTTGTTTTTCCGTAAGCATATTTTTATTATAGACAAGTGTCTATAAAATGTCAAGTGGAATGAAATAAATTTATTATGCAATTTCTTTTATATTATAATTTTTATATGATTTTTAAATTATTTAAATATATTACAGGCTTTTTAATATTAATTGCAATTCAATTGGTATGTAATTTTATCGTGAAAATATTTCATTTGCTTTTACCTGCACCAATCTTAGGCATTATTGTTTTTACCGTTTTATTACAAACGAAAATTATAAAAAAAGAATGGGTAAAAGATATTTGCGAATTGGCATTAAACTACATGCCGTTGTTGTTTATACCGTTAACTGTCGGAATTGTTGTTTATTATTCATTAATAGAAAAAAATTTATTACCGATTTTTGTAAATGTCATATTTACCGCAATTTTAACATTGGTCGTAACCGCCTTTTTTGTTGAAAACATAATTAAATACGTAAGACTGAAAAAAATGAAGGAAATGAATAATGATTAATTTTTGGGGCTTAATATTTACAATAATTTTGTTTGAAGCTGCAAAAAAGATAAGAGCAAAAGGACATTTAAAAATAATTCCGCCAATGTTAACAGTTGCTATCTTTATAATATTCTTCTTAAAAATTATGAACATAGATTATCAAGAATACAATAAATCAGCAGGCTTTCTTACATTGTTGCTTGGTCCTGCAACAATTGCACTTGCTTTTCCGTTATCAGAAAACATACAACTCTTAACTAAAAATAAAAGAGCGGTTTATTTTGGTTTTTTAATCGCCGTATCTACCGCTATTTTAACAACGGTTATTTTAGGTAAATTATTCCATGCCGATTGGCAAATAATAACTTCATTAATGCCAAAAACGGTTACAACCCCCATTGCGGTTGAAATTTCAAAATCAATCGGCGGAATTCCCGAATTAACCGCTTGTTTGGTTGCATTTACAGGAATTTTCGGAGCATTATTCGGTCACAAGATTTTAAAAATCTGCCATATAAAAAGCGATATTGCAACAGGACTGGCGATAGGTGCAACAAGCCACGTTATGGGAACTTCAAGTTGCATAGAAAAGAAAAGAGAAAAACAAGTTGTTATGGCGACTCTTGCTTTAATTATAATCGGAATTTTAACAAGTATTATTTGTATAATTTTATTTTAATCTTAAATTTCTGTTGAATATTATTTTTATTAGCGTAATAATAATTTATATATTAATCACGGGTATGTGTATAAAATTTGCGTTATTCGCATTTATATTAACACTAGATTAGGCATAGAATAGAAAATGGAAATATTTTTTTTAGGAATATTAATTCTTGTTTTAAGCGGAATTACTTCACTGTATTTTAAAGAAGAAGTTAAATTAAAAGTAGTATCAATATTATCTTGTATCGCTTCAATATTATTACTTTTTTCTTTAGGATTTGATGATATAGCGATATTTAGTGCGGCACCGTTCGGTCAAATTATTTTTGCATTTGACGGTTTATCTAAATTTTTTATTGCCGTCATTTCAATAATTACCGCTCTTGCTTCCGTATATGCGGTTGGTTACATGTCACCGTATTTAAACAAAAATAAAAAAGTTGCTTCTCATTGTGTATTTCTTCCTCTTTTAACCGCTGCAATGCTTTTGGTTGTAACGGTTCAAAATGCATTTTTCTTTTTAATTGTTTGGGAAATAATGTCTTTAGCTTCGTTTTTCCTTGTAATATTTGAAGATAACAAAAAAGAAGTTTTGACATCAGGAATAAAATATTTGGTTTATATGCATATTTCGGTATTATTTATAATTGCCGCTTTTGCCATAATGTCAATAAATTCAGGTTCTTACGATTTTATTGATATTGCAAATATGTTTAAACAATACCCTCAATTAAAAGATATTGTGTTTTTACTTGCTTTTGTCGGATTTGGAACTAAAGCCGGTTTTGTTCCGATGCATAACTGGTTGCCGGATGCACATCCTGCGGCACCGAGTCATGTTTCGGCAATAATGTCTGCAGTAATGATAAAAACAGGTATTTACGGCATTTTACGTGTTCTTAAATTAATTGGAGAACCAACGCTTTTAATAGGATATACGGTTTTATTTATTTCCGTTATTACAGCACTTTACGGAATTATTTATGCCATAGGACAAAAAGATATTAAAAAATTATTGGCATATTCATCCGTAGAGAATATTGGTATCATCGGAATTGCAATAAGTATTATAATCTTCGGACAAATTTATGATAATACTTTTATTGCAGTACTTGGAACATGCGGATGTTTTATGCACATTTTAAACCACTCGATATTTAAAAGTTTACTTTTTATGGGAGCGGGAAGTGTTTATTTAAAAACACATACAAAAGATATGGAGCAATTAGGCGGTTTAATAAAGAAAATGCCTTATACTTCCGTTTTCTTTTTGTTTGCGGTTATTGCAATTTGCGCATTTCCTCCTTTAAACGGATTTATTGGTGAGTTTTTAATATTTTCCGGATTGTTTTATATGTTGGGAATTAACAGTTCTACATTGTTTATTCCTACAATTCTTTCAATAGCTTCTTTAGCTTTTGTCGGTACTTTAGTAATATTGGCAATGTCAAAATTGTATTCCGTTACGTTTTTAGGCTTACCTCGAACAAATAAAGTTGAACAGGTTGAAAATGATGTTCCAAAATCAATGCTCGTTCCGATGGGAATTCTTTCGACATTTACTGTTTTTATCGGTGTATTTTCACCAATTGTTTCAAGTTTAATTCCTGATGAAGAATTTATAAAATTTCCGGAAGAATTTTTAGTAGATTTAGGTTATATCATTAACAGTCTATCTTTAATATCCGTAATTGTAATAGTATTTATTGTTTTTGTTTCTTCTTTGTATTTCGTAAAAAAAGAATTAACTTTAAATTCTAAAGAACACGTTACTTGGGGTTGCGGTTATGATAAAGGAAACAATCATATTCAATATACGGCATCATCTTTTGCGGGTCCGTTCACATCAATATTGACACCTTTATTCAAAAAAATCTTTGATGTAAAAAGACCGAAAGGCTTATTCCCTAAGGATGCTCATTATGTTTCGGATGTTCAAGATGTTGAAGAAGCTTATATTATTAACCCGATTTTAAAGTTTGACGAACAATTTTTATCGAAATTTGAACGTATTCAAGACGGAAATATTCAACATTACATTTTATACGGATTGATTTTCTTGATATTAATGCTTATAGGAGTGGTATTTATAGGATGATTTTTATAATTTTATTAAATTTAATAATTTTATTTATTATGCCGTTTATAATGCTTGGTGTTATAAAAAAGACAAAAGCTTTTTGGGCGGGAAGAAAAGGTGTTTGCCTATTACAACCGTATTATGATTTTGCAAGACTTTTAAAAAAAGAACCTGTATACAGTAAAACAACTTCTTTTATTTTTAAGTTAGCGCCAGTTATTGTATTATCATCGGTTATTTTTGCAGGATTATTTGTTCCGATGGCAGGCGGATATGCAATAATTAATTATGAATTCGGATTTATAATTTTTGCATATATTTTGGGTTTGGCAAAATTCTTTTCAATAATCAGTGCAATGGATACAGGAAGCAGCTTTGAAGGTATGGGAGCTTCTAGAGAAGCTTGTTTTACATCTATTATTGAACCTGCTTTTTTTATAATCATTGCTTCAATTTCAGCAGTAGTAGGTTTCTTTCATTTTCAATCTTTTAACATATTTTGGTTGCAAAAAGATATTTTAACTGCTTGTATATTAGTTTTGGCAGTTCTTGCATTATTCGTTATGATGTTGACGGAATGTTCCAGAGTTCCTGTTGATGACCCTACTACCCACTTAGAATTAACAATGATACATGAAGTTATGATTTTAGATAATTCCGGAATTGATTTAGCTTTTTTAACTTGGGCATCAGGCATGAAAATGGTATTAATTTCTTCATTAATTGCAACTATATTAATTCCGTTATCAATTCCGTTTTTACTTCATTTAACGTTATATTTGTTTACATTATTTATTATTTCTATTGCAATAGGTACTATAGAATCTGCAATAGCACGATTTAGAATGTCACATATATTTGAATTTGTATTTTCAATGTCTGCAATCGCACTTATTATACTCGCTTTAGTAACTATAAGAATTTATGGTGGTTAAAATGGAAAATGCTTTTATAATTTTATTTGGTTTCACAATGTTATATGTTGCAGCAACAAGCAGGCTTGCCGCTCACGTTAACGTGCTGGTTTTGCAGGGAATATTACTGTTTTTAATTTGTTTATTCGGAATGAATGAGTTTTCTGTATTAAATTTATTATTTATTACTATTGAAACATTACTTGTAAAATCAATAGTTATACCATCTTTTTTGGGTGGTTTAATAAAGAAAACAAAAGAATATCGTGACACGGAAGCTAATATTCATCATTTTTACAGTTTGTTTATTGCAACTGTTATAGTATTTTCAGGATTTTTAATCTCCAATTTAAATTTCCCCGCAATGAAATTAATAAATCCTTTGTATTTCGGAGTATCAATTGCAGTTATCATAATAAGTTTAATATTAATAACGATTAAACACAAAGTAATTTCTAATGTAATTGATTTTATAACAATGGAAAACGGTATATTTTTGTTATCGTTATCAGTTGCAAAAGAAATGCCGATGATTGTAAATTTAGGTGTTTTATTAGATTTGTTTATTGCCGTTTTTATACTCGGCTTACTTATAAAACACATAAATTCCAGTTTTGAAGATATGGAAGTATCGCATTTATCAGATTTGAGGGATTGTGAATATGTTGATTAGTTTGTTATTATTACTCCCTTTATTGGAATGTTTTTTGCTATTTTTGTTTAAGCAGGAAAAATTAAATAGCTTTTTTGTCATTTTTTATGCAATTATTCATTTCTTGATAACGGGATATTATTTATCAAATCCTGCTTCAGGATTTACGGGACGTTATTTTAACATTGATAATACAAATATAATATTTTTATTCGTATTGTCTGTTGTATTTTTGGCGGTTGCTTTTTATAACCGTGTTTATATGAAACTTGAGGATATTGAAACAAAAAGAAAAAGACATTATACATACATGCTTTTAATTTTTGTACAAGCAATGACAGGAGTAATAATAAGCAATAATCTTGGACTTTCTTGGGTACTGGTAGAAGCAACAACGCTTGCAAGTGCTTATTTAATATATTTTTCAAAAACAAAAAACTCAATAGAAGCCGCTTGGAAATATGTGTTTATTTGCTCTATCGGTATTGCTTTAGCATTCGTAGGAATTATTTTATTAACGATTTCAACGGGCGATTTAAATTCTTTGAATTTCTTTGATTTAATATTAAACGCAAAATTATATAATCATTTTTGGTTAAAATTAGCATTTATTTTTATATTATTCGGATTTGGAACAAAAATGGGGCTGGCTCCCGTTCATTTTTGGTTACCGGATGCGCATTCGGAAGCACCGTCGCCTGCTTCTGCTTTATTGTCGGCAGCTTTACTAAATTCAGCTTTCTTTGTAATTTTAAAAGTATATAATATTTTAGTTGTAGCGGATTGCGCTTCTTATGCTAAATTAACAATGTTAATTATGGGCTTTTTATCATTGTTCGTTGCATCTGTGTTTATTTTTCATATTAACAATTATAAAAGGATGTTAGCTTATTCATCCATTGAAAATATGGGAATTTTGATAATAGGTATTGCGCTTGGAGGTTTAGGCGCAGTAGCAGCTATTATACATTTAATAGGTCATTCATTTATAAAAGCGGCTTTTTTCTTAACATCCGGTAATATTTTAGAAATTTACCAAACTAAAAAAATTAAAAATGTAAAAGCTTTGATTTCGGTTGATAAAAAAACAGGCTGGTTATGGGTAATATCTTTCTTGGGCATTACCGCATTTCCTCCGTCATTGTTGTTTATATCGGAATTTTTAATGGTTAAATCAATGTTTATTCAAAAGAAATTTTTATTGGCAATTTTGTTCGTATTACTTTTAACTATTATTTTGTTTGAATTGGCAAAATCTGTTATTAAAATGTCTTTTGGTGAAACAGATAATGAAAAAAGAGAATTACTTGTACAAAGAGCAAGCAAACTGACTCTTTCAATGTATTTACCGCAAATAGTTTTATTATTATTTGCGTTTATACTTGGAATTTGTATTCCGTTTCAATTTAATGTTTTAATTCAATTAAGTGTATTTGGATTGTGAGTTGTATTATGAATTGGTTAATTGCAGAAAATAAGCAAAGAATAAATATTTTTGATATTCCTGTTTTAAAGATTGATGATTTAAGATTAGAAATAATAAAAGCAGAAAAAAGAGTAATAGGTTTTTTCGGTAAGCAAGAAAACGAGAATGTCAGATTATTTGTGGTTTTGGCAGATGATACTAACGGAAAATTGCTTATTTCTTCAGCATTGTTTAATAAAGATATAAAAGAATATGAATCCTTAACTCAAGTTTTGCCGTCATTTCACATGTTCGAACGTGAATTCTTTGAACAATTCGGAATAAAACCTTTAAATCATCCTTGGTTAAAACCAATAAGAAACCACAAAAATGAATATAAATTCTTTGAAATGAACGGAGAAGAAGTACATCAGGTTGCAGTAGGTCCGATACATGCCGGTGTTATTGAACCCGGACATTTTAGATTTATGTGTCACGGTGAAAAAATATATGATTTGGAAATTCAATTAGGTTGGCAACATAGAGGTGTTGAAGAGTTATTTGTTCAATCTCATTCAAATCAGTTGGCGGAATCTATATGCGGTGATAGTGTTATTGCTCATAATTTAGCTTATTCAAATGCAATTGAAGCACTGGGAAATGTTCAAATCACGAAAAAAGCACAAATTATCAGATTAATTGCTTTAGAAATGGAAAGAAGCGCAATTCATATCGGTGATTTAGGCGCTATAGCCGGTGATATTGCTTATTTAATGGGTGCTGCAATTTTTGGTGCAACAAGAACCTTGATAATAAATACTATGTTGGAAATTTCGGGCAGCCGTTTTGGCAGAGGTTTAATTACAACAGGCGGAGTTAATTTTGATATTGACGAAAATTTATCAAAAAAAATTATTAATGTAATAGAAAAAGTTTCTAAAGATGTTGAAAGAACAACAAAGGTAATGTTAAACTCACCGACTGTTGCTTCAAGACTTGAAAAAACCGGTGTTGTAAGTGAAGAGTTCGCAAAAAAACTTGGACTTGTAGGTATGGCAGCTCGTGTATCAGGTGTAAAAATTGATTCACGTTTTGATTTTCCGGATGAATGGTTAAAGAATATTGAAAATAAATATATTAAAGCGGACGGTGATGTATATGGCAGAACTCGCTTAAGATATAAAGAAATTAATCAATCGTTCCATATAATAAAAAAATTATTAAAAGTTTTAACTGAATACAAAAACGAATCATTATATGTTGATATGAATAATTTATCACCAAACAGTTTTGTTGTTTCTATAACGGAAGGATGGAGAGGCGAAATAGTTCATATTGTTACAACTGACGGTATAGGTTATCTAAACAGATACAAGATTAAAGATCCGTCTTTTAATAATTGGTTTGCACTTGCAATGGCGGTCAGAAATAACGGAATTTCAGATTTTCCGTTGTGTAATAAAAGTTTTAATCTTTCGTATTCGGGAAATGATTTATAAGGAATAGATTATGTTAGATACATTAAAATTAAGAATATATCAAGGTGAACAGTTTATAAAAGATATTGAAAATGCGCAAATGAGAGAGCAATTTAGAGGTTTTCCTCACGTATTGGCAGAGCAAGCGGATTTTGATATTAATATTTGCCCCACACATGCAATTTGTGGAAATCCTTTTTCTGTAGATATGGGGAAATGTACATTTTGCGGCAAGTGTACAAAATATTCTTCTTTAATTAAATTTTCAAATTATTATAAATTGGCATCAACAGACAGAAATAAATTAACAATAACAAAAGATATTCAAGCTGAAGAATACCATAGAACTGCTTTTAAAGTAAGAGAAGAGATAAAAAAAACTTTTGGAAAATCTTTAAAATTAAGACAAGTTTCGGCAGGCGGATGTAACGGTTGTGAAATGGAGCTAAATGCGTGTTCAAATGTTAATTTTGATATGGGACGCTTTGGTATAGATTTTGTAGCTTCTCCAAGACATGCAGACGGAATTGTTATAACAGGTCCAATTTCTGAAAATATGGCTTATGCACTTGAAGATTGTTATAAAGCAGTGCCAAATCCAAAAGTAGTCATTTTGTGCGGTGTTTGTGCAATTTCGGGTGGCATATTTCAAAATTCCACAAAATTAAACAGAGAATTTTTAAATAAATATCCGATTGACTTATACATTCCAGGATGCCCAGTTCATCCGTTAACATTTATAAACGCAATTTTAGATTTTATTCATTAATATTTGTATTTTGTATTACAACAAGGTCGCCAAGAACTTTTTGCGGCTTAAAGTTAAGTGAATTTAACAATTGAATTGCTTCTTCTCGTGAATTCGCTTCAACACAAACATCTCCGTAAATGTTTTTTATTGAACTAATATCTTTTAAATATTCATTTTTACCGATTAAAAGATTTCCATGTATTGTATTTATATCTGAAGTATCTTCATATTTAGTATTTATAAGATTTAAATTTCCGACAACAATAAAAATTCCTTTTGGAATTGTTTCCGTATGTTTTGTACTTATGTTGCTTTCATTATTGTAATAAACTTCTTTTTGCTTTTTTCTTCTTAATTTTTCAGTTTGAATTGCAGCATATTTAAATATCTGTTCTAATGATTGCTTGCTTATTTCAATAGAAATATCATCTACAATTACCTGAATGCTATCTTTTATATCTTTTGGTTGTACGACAAAATTTTGTAAATTTTGCAATGGAGCATTATTTACATAATTTTTATATTGTTGATTTATATTGAACGACGAGTTAATTTGCATTTTACACTTTCCTATGCAGTTAATACTCGTAAATTATTAAAATTGCGCAAATTTCATAATTTGTTAAAAAAAATTAATAATTATTTATCATCAAAAAGTGCATTGATAAAATCTTCAGGATTGAAAATTTTTAAATCTTCTATTTTTTCGCCGACTCCTATTAATTTAATCGGCAAAGAAAATTCTTTTGCTATTGCAATGATAATTCCGCCCTTTGCACTACCATCCAATTTCGTCAGCGCAACAGAAGTTAAATTGACTGCTTCCGTAAATAATTTAGCCTGTGGTAATCCGTTTTGCCCTGTATTTGCATCTAATACCAAAATACTTTCTTTTAAAGACTCAGGGGCAAGTTTATCAATAACCGACTTAACTTTGTTTAACTCTTCCATCAAATTACGTTTATTTTGTAAACGACCTGCCGTATCTATTAAAAGGATATCATAATTTTCGTCTTGGGCTTTCTTTATTGCATCATATACCACCGCTGCAGAATCAGCACCATCTTTTCTTAATATATCTACTTGAGCTCTTTGCGCCCAAATATCAAGTTGTTCTTCTGCCGCCGCTCTAAATGTATCGGCTGCAGCTAATAATACTTTTTTGCCCGATAATCTGAAATTATTTGCCAACTTAGCAATTAATGTCGTTTTTCCTGCACCGTTAACCCCTGTTATAAAGTATATATTTAGACCGGTGTCAGATATGTTTAAATCAGAAGTTCCTGCACTTTTTAAAATTTTGGTAAATTCTTCTTTTAAATAGTCTTTTATTTGTACCGGTTTTATTTTATCTTGTTTTCTTAATTTATCTGTGACGGAAGCAGCTAAACTAACGCCCAAATCAGCTTTTATAAGTAAATCTTCCATATCATCAAGTATAAAATCATCAAATTCTTCTTCATTTTGAATTGAAGAAACAACATCATTTACAAGATTTTGTGTAGTATTTGAAATTGTATTTTTTAGTTTTTCAAAAGAAAACGTCCAAAATGATTTAGTATTTTCATCTTTTTGAATTGATGTATTTTGATTTTTTTCGTCTTTTTTGAAAAAATTAAACATATCAACATCCTAAAATTATTTTAAGTTGTTTTCAATAACTACTTTTCCTAAAATTCCGTTTACAAAAGAAGCGGAGTCGTTCGTTGAATATTTTTTTGCTAATTCTAAAGCTTCATCAATAACAACTTTAACAGGAGCATCTTTAATGTATACGAGTTCACAAATTGCAATTCTGAGGATATCTTTATCCATTTTAACCAATCTGTTAATATCCCAACCTTTTGCAAATTTTTTAATTTGTTCGTCAATAAAGTTTTTGTTTTCTTTAAATGTATTTACAATATTTATTATATAATTTTTTACATCCTTGTTTTCTTCTAAAGTTGCCATTTCTGCTATTTCAATTGCCAACATGGCATTTTCCGCAATAGAAAGTAAATTGTCTAAATTTTTTTGAACATCAGAAGTCATAGGTATTTCAACAGGTAAATCGGAAACCTCAATCGGTCTTTGCAAATTTTTGGGGTGATTTGCCTCGTAATTAGAAATAAACTCTTTAAATTTAAGAATATCTTTAACTGCTGATTTTAGTTCATCAGAAGAGTTGTTAGTAAGAGTTCTGACTGATTTTAATAAAATATCTTGAAAATCCCAGTTGTTTAAATTTGGGATTGAATCCATTTGTGAGAATAATATAAGTGCTAATTCTCTTGAAGCACGTCTGGCTTGCATACTTAATTCCTTATTAATAAATACTATATGAATATTATTAACTCATAAAAATAAGTAAAAGTATATAAAATTATAAAAAAATATTAAAAAATCCCTTGACTTTTTATTATGGTCTTAATAAGATATAAGAGTTGAAGCCATTGGGGCGTCGCCAAGTGGTAAGGCACCTGGTTTTGGTCCAGGCATCTCGGAGGTT
>CAZGRH010000013.1:0-19298 GCA_964527005.1 uncultured Muribaculaceae bacterium
CCTACCCTGTTCTCTAAAACCTTTAAAAATTATGGTGGATTGAGAAAAATTGTTTACTATTTTATTAGACTTTACAGTAAAATTAAGATTATAATCACTTATTAAATCGTTAAATATTTTATAAACACTGTCCGAAATTGTTGCTTGAGTTTCTCTGCCGCAACACACTCTGATTTTCCTTTGCTCCGCCAACCAAAGAATAATTCTTGCAACACTCTGTGATTTTCCGCCACCCCTCCCTCCTTCAATCAAAAAATAATTATATTTATTTATATTTGTTATAACCGGTAACAATTTGTCCGGTATATCTAAAATTTTCGGTAATTCAATCATAATAACCTATTCCGTATTAATTTCCTCTCCGACATTAACTTGTAAATCAATACCATCAATTTTTACACATCCCATAACATTAACATTTGGTGTCAATTTCTCTTTATCCGAATACAAACCGCAAAGTTTACCCTTTAACTCTTCCGCTTTAAGATACAACGATATATCCGGATTTGCTTCATCATCCTTTCCCCTCCTGTTTAATGCCATTTCTTGCACAACTTCAAGATTTTCAAATGATTCATTTCGAGAATAATTAAAATTTTCATCCGTTTTCTTCTTCTTTCGAACCATAAACCCCCTATTTATTTTTTATTATTTTTACTAAATCTTTTTTACCGTTAAAATCAACCGAAAATTGATAAATATCCCCATTTTTCATTTGTTTGTTTATTCCGTAAACAAAACCCGCATTTTGCTTTGTAGCATATTTACAATCAAGCTCAAACCATTTTTGAACTTCCATTTGTTTTAAAAATTTTGCTACTTTTTTTCTTTTTGGTCTAATCGTTTCATAAGACTCCGTTTCGCAATTAAATTGAGTCAATTCGGCAATTAAAGCTCCGCAAATCGGACAAACCCCGACTTGCAATCTTCTGTTTTTAAATAATCCTACAGACGGCAAATAAACCGTTCTAAACGGTTCAACATAAATCGAACAACAATAAATCACACCATACCCCTCAGACTTAACAAATTTAGTCACCTTTTCGCAAAATAACAAACCTCGTTATTCGGTTTTTACATACCGTAAAAACAACTACTCAAGTCTTAATTCAAATCTTGATTTTATTATAGCATTATTTTTATACTTTTCGATATATCTTGTAGAAACATTTTACATTTCTTAATAATATATCGATTAGAACAATACGCTTAGTAAATAAATTTCCAAAGAAATTCCATGTTGAAAATTTATGAAAAACGGGTACAATTATTAGTATGAAACATACATACGGACCAAAAGCATTTACTTTGGCAGAGACCTTAATCACGCTCGTGATTATAGGTATTGTTGCCGCAATGACAATTCCTGTTTTAGTCAACAGTTTTAACGACAAAATGTATATTTCCGCCTTAAAAAAAAATTATTCGGTATTTAGCAATGCTTTCAAAATGGCAAGTGTCTTAGACGGAAATAATATCGAACATTGGGAACATGTTGACGGAGATGTTGATATTTTATACAACAATTACACTTATATCAAAAAACATCTTAACATAATAAGGGAATGCAAAAACATTCCGGGATGTTGGTCTGTTGAAAAAACGAAAAAACCAAACGGACAAACTGCAAATGGTGCAAACGAAATAGGAATTGGCGGAAAAATTGTAACCTTTACTTTAAATGATGGTACAAATGTATGTTTAGATTATTACAACCAAGAAGATACAGAAATTTTGTTCGGCGTTTCACAAAATCCGTTAGACAACCCGCTTGTTGTATGGGTAGACATAAACGGCGATAAAAAACCGAACAAGATAGGAAAAGATGTTTTTTCATTTGTTTTAACAAAAAGAGGACTTGTCCCATCCGGTATAGATAATGATTCGGAAAACTGCAAAACAACAGGATACGATTGTCGGGCAAAAGAATTAATTAACAATTAACGATGATACGGTTCTTTCGCATTAATTTTAAAAGCTCTGTATATTTGCTCTATTAATATTAATCTAATCATTTGGTGAGTAAACGTCATTTTTGAAAAGCTAAGTTTAAACGATGCAATATCGGACACTTTTTTGTGCAATCCATTTGCACCTCCGATAACAAAAACCAAATCATTTATTCCCGAATTAGAAATTTCTTTTATTTTTTGCGCAAATTCTTCCGAAGAAACATTTTTACCCAATATTTCAAGTGTAATAACAAACGAACCTTTTTTTATATTTTGCAATATTCTGTCAGCTTCAACATCTTTATATTTTTCGGATAATGACTCATCCAATATTTGTTCTGCCGCAACTTCAACAACGGAAAAACCACAAAAAGGCGAAAGTCTTTTTTCGTAATCTTTTATAGCCTCTTTCATATATAATTCTTTTATTTTTCCGACTGCAATAATCTTTATGTTCATAAATACATTATAGAAAATAGATTGAGTTTAGTAAATGTTTTATTTAATTTATTCCATTTACGACAAATTTAAGTTAAAATTTATAAGTAAAAGATTTAAGTAACGGAGAAAAGATGTACAACGTAGCAATAGTTGGCGGCGGACCCGCAGGGATTTTTGCGGCATTGGAAATTACGAAATTAAAGCCTGATTGGAAAGTAGTATTAATTGAAAAAGGTGTACAAATCGAAAAAAGGAAATGCCTGTTAAGAGAAGGTTTTGAAAAATGTCCTACCTGCAAAAAATGTGGTTTATTATGCGGTTGGGGCGGAGCCGGTGCATTTTCGGACGGAAAATTGACACTAACTCCCGATGTGGGCGGACATTTACTTGACTATATGTCACGAAAATCAGTAGAAGATTTAATAAAATATACAGACGACACATATTTAAAATTTGGTGCTACGGATGAAGTTTTCGGTACAAACAAAGATGATTTTGCGGATATTGAAAGAGAAGCAACATTAGCCGAATTAAAACTTGTACATTCACCGGTAAGACATTTAGGCACAGAAAGAAGCTTAGATGTTTTAAAAAATATGCAAGACTACTTAACTGAAAGAATTACCATTTTATATGACAAAACAGCAGAACAACTTATTGTTGAAAACGGTAGTGTAAAAGGTTTTATAACAAAAGACAACGAAAAATTTGAAGCCGAGTATATAATCATAGCCCCCGGAAGAGAAGGTGCCGATTGGCTTACACAAGAATTTTCAAAAAACAAAATCGGAATGGTAAATAATGCAATAGATATAGGTGTTCGTGTAGAATTACCCGCACCCGTGTTTGAACCGTTAACAGATAAACTATACGAATCAAAATTAATTTATCACTCACCTACTTTTGGCGACGAAGTAAGAACATTTTGCATGAATCCGTACGGTGAAGTTGTAACAGAGAATTATTCCGGTATTGCAACCGTAAACGGACACAGTTATGCAAATTATAAAACGGCTAATACAAACTTTGCTCTATTAGTATCCGAAAAATTTACGGAACCGTTTAAAGAACCGATTGCGTACGGACAACACGTAGCAAGACTTGCCAATATGCTTTCCGGCGGTGTTTTAGTTCAAAGATTTGGTGATTTATTAGACGGAAGACGTTCAACACCGGAAAGAATAAAAAGCAGCATTATCACCCCGACATTAGCATGTGCTACCCCCGGAGATTTAAGTCTTGTTATTCCGTATCGTCAAATGACGGCAATTATAGAAATGCTATATGCGCTTGATAAAATAGCCCCCGGAACGGCTTCAAGATACACATTACTTTACGGTATTGAAGTTAAATTTTATTCGGGCAGGGTAAAATTAACAAATGAACTTGAAACCGAAGGTGTTAAAAACCTGTTTGCCATTGGCGACGGAGCAGGTGTAACAAGAGGATTAATTCAAGCATCCGCATCGGGTGTTCATGTTGCAAGAACAATTTGCGCAAGATAAAAATTAAAGAAAGTGAGGCATTATGGCAAGAACATACCTATACGACGACCACGTTAAACTTAATGCAAAAATGGTTGATTTTGCAGGCTGGGAAATGCCTGTACAGTATACAAGCATAATAGAAGAACACAACAACGTCAGAAATAATGCCGGATTGTTCGATGTTTCACACATGGGGGAAATTTTTGTATACGGCTCACAAGCCGTAGATTTCTTACAAACTGTAGTACCTCAAGACATCAACAAAATCATTAATAACAAAGCAAAATATTGCCAATTAACAAACGAAAAAGGCGGAATAATTGATGATTTATTTATCTACAAACTAAAAGAAAATTATTATTTACTTGTTGTAAACGCATCGGGTGTTGATACCGATTATAATCGGTTAATAAGTAATAAAGGTTCTTTTGACGTAAAAATAGATAATAAATCAAACGAATTGTCAATGTTAGCACTACAAGGTCCAAAATCTTCCGAAATTTTAGAAAAAATCGGACTTAAAAAAGAAGAACAACCGAATACAATGTTCATCCAAAAAACAAATCTTTTAAATGAGGAAGTTTATGTTTCAAGAACAGGTTATACAGGTGAAGACGGTTTTGAAATAATAATAAGTAACGAAAAAATATCCGAATTTTGGAATGAGATACTAAAACAAGGTACGCCGTACGGAATTATGCCAATCGGACTTGGCGCAAGAGATACTTTAAGATTAGAATCGGCAATGAGTCTTTACGGGCATGAGCTAAACGAAACAACTACGCCTGTTGAAGCAGGTATTGCGTGGTCATTGGATAAAGACAAAAAAGAAGATTATAACGGTAAAGCGATTATAACTGAGCAACTTCAACACGGAACAAAAAGAAAGCTTATTGCATTTAAAATGAAAGACAGAGCAATCGCAAGACACGGCTATCCGATATACTATAACGAAGAAGAAATAGGATACGTTACAAGCGGATGTGTTGCACCTACAATTAATGAAAATATCGGGTTGGGTTACATTAAAACCGATAAAAATCTAAAAATAAATGATACAATACAAATAATGGTAAGAAATAAATTTTATAATGCGGTCATTTCCGATAAAAATTTTATTCAAAAGAGAAACAGAGTAAATTAAGAAGGAGTTAATAAATGGGTATTCTTTGCAGTAAATCACATGAATATGTAACGGAAAAAGACGGAAAATATGCAATCGGCTTGACGGATTATGCAATTGACCAACTTGGCGATATCGTTTTTGTAGAATTACCGGAAGTCGGAAACAAATACACAAAAGGTGAAATCTTCGGAACCGTTGAATCCGTAAAAGCGGCTTCTGAAATCTACATGCCGGTAAGCGGAGAGGTATTGGAAATTAATGAAGAATTAATTGAAAAACCAGAATTGTTAAATGAAAAAAGTTTTGACGAAATGTGGCTTATAAAGATAGCATCAGAAACATACACTCAAGACAGTGCTGATTTAATTGATTACGAAGACTACAAAAAAGAAATGGAATAATATGAACAATTTCAAATCTAATCCTGATAATATAATTGACGAAATGCTCAATTCAACAGGTGCAAAAAGTTTTGACGATTTATATTCTATGATTGATAAAAAAGCAATTATGTCAGAATTAAATTTACCGAACGGAATGAGCGAACTTTGCACGCAAAAAACGGTAAAAGCAATTTCCAAAGAAAACAAAACGGATTATGCTTATTTTATTGGCGGAGGAGCATATAAAAGATTTATCCCCGCAGCAATCGCTCAAATTTCATCCCGTTTTGAATTTAATACTGCATATACGCCGTACCAACCCGAAATTTCACAAGGAACACTGCAAATAATATATGAATTTCAGTCAATGATGTGTGATTTAACAGGGATGGAAGTTTGCAACGCTTCAGTATACGATGCGGGAAATGCTTGTGCCGAAGCTATGCTTATGTCAACAAGAATAAGCGGGAAAAACAAATTTTTAATGAGCAGTTGTTTAAATCCCGAATATAAAGAGGTCATAAAAACTTATGCTTATGCCGGAGATATTTTTGTTGAAGAAGTTGAAGAAAACGATTTTAAAACAAATTTGAATGCAATAAACAACAAACTGTCCTCGGGTGATTACGCAGGATTAATAATTCAAAATCCGAATTTTTACGGAACAATTGAGGATATTGAATTGTTGGAAAAATTGGAAAAACATCCAAAAACGTTATTAATTGTATGCGTTGAACCGATGAATTGTGCCGTTTTGAAAAAGCCTGCGGAATACGGAGCGGATATTGTAGTCGGAGATGTTCAATCATTTGGCAATAGCGTATCTTTCGGAGGTCCATACGCCGGATTTATCGCAACATTAGATAAATACAAAAGACAATTGGCAGGCAGAATAGTAGGAAGAACTCTTGATTTAGACGGCAAACAAGCTTTTACCTTAACACTGCAAGCAAGAGAACAACATATCCGAAGAGAAAAAGCAACAAGCAATATTTGTTCAAATCAAGGACTTGCAATATTAAATTCTGTTGTATATCTTGCTTTAACAGGAAAAAAAGGCATAGAACAAGCAGCTTATTTAAGCGCAAAAAATGCTCAAATGTTAGCTTGCGGACTATCGAAAAAAGGATTAAAAGTATTAAACGAAAATTATTTTAATGAATTTATTTTAGAAGTTGAAAATGCCGATGTTTTTCTAAAAAAATTAAAAGAAAAAAATATACTTGCGGGTATAAAATTAAACGAAAAACAAATATTGGTTTGTACAACAGAAACAAATACGGAAGAAGAAATTACGGCATATATTAATTTCGCATAATTGAGGATTCAATATGGATTTTTTAAAAAAGCACAAAGAGAATATAATAGAAATTGTTTCATTTATTTTCTTGTGCTTTTTTTTATATTGGCTAAATATAGGTAATTATCCTTTTATAGATACAAATGAAACTAAATATGTTTCAATTGCAAAAGAAATAATGAATAATAACAACTTAATGTTGTTAAAAATAAATAATGAAAACTTTTTTGAAAACCCGCCATTTATATTTTGGCTAATTAATTTATTTTGTTTTATTTTTGGAAAAATCAGCAATACGATTGTAAGAATTCCTTTTGCACTTATTACGACAATCGGAATAGCGAATATTTATTTTTCTTTAAAAAAAATTATAAATCGCAACTATGCGATTATTGTTTCATTAATTTTCGCAACAAGTGTCGGGATTATAACATTTTCGCATTTGGCAATATTAAACATATTATATGTAATGTTTAATATTTTTGCATTTTTAAGTTTATACAAAGCCGTTTTAAATGAAGCGCCCAAAAAAAGAAACAAAGAATTCATCATATTTTTCGTATTCACTGCACTAAACACTTTAACAACCGGATTATTCGGATTAATCGTCCCGTTAATTACATTATTAACCGTTTTATTAATTACAAAAGAAAAAATTTTAAATACCAAAATTTTATTATTCGGACTTACCCTAATTCTTGTAATAAATATACCTTGGTTTTTAATAATGATAAAAGAATATAACGGATTATTCATTTCATCATTTTTATCCGAATACAATTTAATGAAATCTTTTGGCATAAAAAACATCGGAATTGTATTATCTTTATCATTGATATTCTTTTTCCCGTGGATAATTACACATTTAGGAATTTTCATAAGCAGACTAAAAACGATTTTTAATTCATTATTTAGTTATTTTGGAAAAGACAAAAATAAAAATTTAAACCAAAAATGGCAAGAATTAAATACTATTGAAAAATTTAACGCATTAAATATAATAATATTTTTAATAAGCGGATTGTTTGCTTTATTATACGGAAAAGAATATACATATTTAATTGTATTTTTAGTTTATCCGCTTGCTTGTTTCTCAGGTAATTATTGGTTTGAATACATAAATAAAAAATCAAACGAAACAATTGTTTATTACGCAACAATAATCCCGAATTTAATATTTATAATATTAACAATAATCAGTGTTTTCGGGCATGATACATTTAAAGAAATAAAAGGAATTCTGTTAACCGACTTAATAACAATTTTATTTTTAATTCCTTTAATAAGTATTTTTTCTGCAATACTAAAAGGCAGAATACAAATATTTATAGCTAATGTATTATTAATGGTTTCATTAACAATAGTATTAATCCCTGATTTATTTTGTTTTATTAGCGATAAAAGCGGTGAAAACGACTTAATAGCATTTGCAACACTTGCAAACAATGATAAAACAAAATTAGCAGCCTTTATTCCGTCACGAAAACACAGTCTTACTTATTATTACGATGCAAAAGTTGATTTTAACAATCAAAATGATATCGAATGGCTAAGAACATATTTAAAAGAAAATCAATTTGCATACGTAATAACCGAAATTAAAACTTTATGGAAAATTGAAGAAGCGAAAATAAATTATATTTTGTTGGATTCAGGAAAAAGATATTGTTTAATTCAATACTTAGATGAAAAATATATAAAAAAAGAAGATGTTGAAATAAAGAAATACGAATAATATGATAAAAAAAATATTAATAAAATTAATCGGAATTTACCAATTTTTTTCAAAATTCACACCAAAAACATGCCGATTTTACCCTACATGTTCAGAATACACAAAACAAGCCATAATAAAATACGGGATTATAAAAGGTATTTTTCTCGGAATAAAACGAATTTTAAAATGTCACCCGTTTCATCCCGGAGGCTATGATCCTGTACCGTAAACAATAAATATGGTATAATTTCAATAATTTGGAGGAATTTATGAAAAAAACACAACCAATTTCGATATGGTTTATAATTGCGGCAATTACATTCGTTGTTTGGATGTTTTTTTATTTAACGACACCGCAAGATTTAAAAAAAATAAACGAAACAAAAACTTATGAAGAAATGTTGGAATATACAAATATTAACTCAAAAAAGAAAAAAAGAACCGCTACTACAACTAAAACAGTCACTTCACAATATAATAAACCAATAACACAAACAACTACAAATAAAGTTTCTCCTAATATTGAAGCGAAATCAAATTATGACAAATTATTGGATAATTTAAAAACATATCCGGAAAAAAGTGTTTTATCCGTTCAAAGAATAGTTGATGAAATACTTGTATTTCGAGGATATCCGAAAGGTATAATCAAAGTTATAGCTGAAGATTTATCAAGTCCGATAGAAAAAACAAAAGGTTCATATATCGGAGCATTTTTTAACTTTCAAACAGGAAATATGCATATAAATACGAACCTTTTATACAAAGAAAACATAGAAACAATAATCGCTATTATTGCTCACGAACTTGACCACTTTGATAAAATTGCACAAATATGTAAATCACAAGGTGTAATTAAATTTCGCCAAATGTTTAAAGATAGCGGAGTTGAAACATTAAATTCAAATTTTTGGGCAACTAACTGTATATATGCTAATTTAAACAATTTTAATTCCGAATATTATTCAAATGCTCTATTAAGATACATAAATCAAACCAATATTGACAGATTAAGCCCTTATGCCGATTTTTATATTTTATCGGAACACGTGAGAAATCCGTTAGAAATTAGTGCTTATGAAATATCCGATTATATTTTAAATTATTACGGCAAAAACACAACAATAGGACCTACAACGTTAATTGTAAAATTCTTTAATGATGCAGATTGGGCTATATACAATCAAGTTTCAAAATATAATGAACTTAAAAATGAAAGAATTGC
Source organism: uncultured Muribaculaceae bacterium (assembly GCA_964527005.1). GTDB lineage: Bacteria > Cyanobacteriota > Vampirovibrionia > Gastranaerophilales > Gastranaerophilaceae > Avigastranaerophilus. The sequence goes on from CAZGRH010000013.1 coordinate 9,632, forward strand.
ATTTTTTGATTACTTTTTTGCACAAGCAATTACGGAAGTTAATCCTCCGTTTGCGAAATTACTTACGCACTGCGATAATAAACTAAACGGAAATATGGCAAATTTTTGGACAATTTATAAAGTAGAATACAACAATTTTTATAATAAAAACAAAACATTAGATGCAACAACATATTCAAAAATATTGCATTTATTAAAACTTACAAAAGATAAAGCAAATAACATTATGACCCATGATACAATATGTAATGCTTTAAAACTAAAAATCGGTACGTTAAGAAACAATATTACATACGAAAGAGCAACAAGTGATTTAGAAAATGCTATTGTCGCTTATTTAGAATATACAAAAAACAATAATTTAAACAAACAAAAAGAAATTTTAGATTATACTTTGACACTTATTTGTATAAAAAATAACCTATACACCACTTCACCGGATATAACTTCTTTATCATCAATCGAAATACCCGAAGATATGACAAGATTATTTGCAATTACAAAAAAGCGAGGACTTGCCGCTTTTATATACAATAATTCTGAATTTCAAAGATTATTAAGAGAAGAACAAAAAAGAAAACCGAACAAATCAAACTCGGAACTTTATTTAAATTTAATATCTGATCACAAACTAAAAATAATGTACAAATAACAAACTATTCAAAATAACAGATTTTCATGGTTTAATAAATTATAAATCAGGAATGACGATATGATAAAAATATTAAAAACAGAAGAAAATAAAAAGCTAAAAAAATTAAGTATTAGTGAGGCTGTATCAGGTTCTTGGTTCAGTTTAATAAACCCCGACGAAGAAGAAATAAAACAAGTTTCTTTAGTATTAGGGTTAGATGAAGACTTTTTAAGAAATTCTTTAGACTTAGACGAAAAATCACGTATTGAAATTGAAGACGGCAATTTATTAATAATTACAAACTTGCCGATTATGACAGACGACGGGTGTTTTGACACTTTACCGCTCGGTATTATTTATACCCCGACATCTATTATTACCGTATGTTCAAAAGACAATAACATCCTTTCATCTTTCAACGAAACAACATCATACTCGTTTGATACCAGAAACAAAACGGAATTTATGTTAAAAATACTTTATCGTTCCGTAAAATTCTATTTAAAATATTTAACAATAATAAACCGAACAACGGAAGAAATTGAAAACGAACTTCAAAAAGCAACAAACAATAAAGCATTATTTCAACTGATGGAAATTCAAAAAACATTAGTATATTTCTCCACTGCGCTAAAAGATAATGATATTGTATTGCAAAAAGTTATGCGACTAACAAAACCAACCATTACAAACTATCTTAAATCAACGGAAGAAGATATAGACTTGTTGGAAGACGTAATTATTGATACAAAACAGGCTATAGAAATGGTTGATATGCACAGAATGATTTTAGAAGCAATGATGGAAGGTTTTGCTTCAATAATCAATAATAATTTAAACCAAGTTATGAAATTTTTAGCTGCAATAACAATTATTATGTCTATACCTACGATGATTGGCGGTTTATGGGGAATGAATGTTCCCGTTCCATACGGAAATAATCCTTTTGGCTTTTTAATTGTTGTTTCACTATCCGTTATCATCTCAATTGCGGTAGTTTTATACTTCAGAAAAAAAGGTATGTTCTAAGGAACAGGAGATATAATTGAATAATAAATATATTTTAATAATAGCCGATAATAATGAAGCCGGTAAAAGGTTGTATTCAAAAATCAAATTATTACGCAAGTCCGATGAAATAAGCATTTGCGCATCTTATAATGCGATTGAAAAAACAAACGAAACTCAACCTAAAATCGTTATATATTTATATTCGACAGGAAATAACATTGAATTAATAAACGACATCAAAAAAATAAGCAAAGCTCCTATTATTTTTGTTACGGAAAATATAAACGAAGAAATAACAATGAACGCATTTAACAACGGTATTGACGAATTTTTTTCGCTAAATGATTCAGATTATACAATACTAATGCGAATATTTTTAACTATACAAAAAACCAATTTAAAAGAAGAACTTACAAGTTATAAAGATTTTTTAATTGCAAACAACATAATTGAAAAAAATACAGAAATATATAATTCTAAAACCGCACCTTTTGTTTTAAAAAATTTAACAAATAAAATTCTTAAAACGCAAAACCAAAATGCATTAATTATGAACATTTTACCCAACAAAGAAAATGGACAGAATATTAATATTGCCGATTTAATAACAGAAATAAAAAAAATAATAAGAACAACCGATATAATTGCATACGGAGAAAATAAAAATATTTATTTGATTTTATATAACACTGATAATTTTGAAGCGAAAATTTTAGCGAAAAAAATAAAAAAGACCGTTAATAACCAATATAAAATATTTTTCAATGCCTGCCATATTACAAAAGATTTTGAATTAATTAACGACATTTTAACCAAAAAAATGCATAAACAAAAAACGAATGACATTACTTATGAGTTTATAACAACCGCCGAATTAAACGAACAAAACGAAGAAAACTTATCGAATAAAACAACTCAAAATTCTGTAAACATCTACAAAATAACAATACCTGTTTTTTATCAAATGCAAAGCATACTCAACGAAAAATTACCAAATTGTAAAATTGAATATTCAACAGAAAGTACAATGCCGTTTTTCTCTATAGAATATAAAAATTTGAAATGTATAATGCAAATACAAACGGATTTTGAAATAAAAATATACTATAGCTACTATTTTGGTGATAACATAAAAGAAACACAAGAAACGTTAAGTAAACAAATCAATGAAGAAATACTAACCGAAAAAATAACAACAATGCTTAATGATTTTGTACAAGAAATGAATTTGGAAATTTTAAATGAATAAGAAAAATAAAATATTAATTTCGTCATCGGCGAAAAAAACAATCAGAGAGTCTGTACTGCTTGCGCAAGAATTACAAACAGGAATAGAAATAAGCAGACTGCCGATATATAAAAATGAAAATTTAAATGTTGAGGATGCCGTTGAAATTTTAAAAAATGATTTAAACGGATTTAATGACAGAATTACAGTTCATGCAATGTTTTCTGATGTTAATATTTCAAGTCGGGATTTAACATTAAGAAAAATTTCAAGGAAAAGATTTGAACAATCTTTTGAAGTAGCAAAAGCACTTGGTGCCGATACGGTTTTATATCATACCGGATATAAAGGCACAAAACATCATCAATCAATAAGCGATTTTAAAAAAAATTTTATAAACTATTGGAAAGATTTTGTACAAGAATTTGAAAAAAATAATATGATTGCGGTACTTGAAAACGTATTTGAAACAACACCCAAATTTTGCTATGAATTATTTGAAGGAATAAACTCATCAAATTTAAAATTAGCATTAGATACGGGACACGTTAATCTATATGCACACAATACAAATATTTCGGAATGGATAAACCTGTACGGCAATAATTTATACCACTTACACATACACAATAATTTTAGAGAAAACGATGACCATTCTAATTTTGAAAACGGAACTTTAAATTTCAAAGAAATACTGCTTCAATTAAAAAATAAAGTTCCAAATGCAAGCTACGTATTTGAAATGTTTAAAGAAGATGATATAAGAAAAAGTTTAAACATATTTAAACAAATTATAAACTAAAAGATAAATTTAAAAATAACTAAATAAATTCTCATTAATAATAATGAGAATTTTTAATTTTCTAATTTAACTTCTTTTAATCCCAATCCGTTTAATGAAATTTCAACATCCGTAGAATTTATTGATATTAATTTTGATTTTTTTTCTTTTGAATCAATACTCCAAATTCCCAAAAACAAAGGATTAGTATCTGTATAAGCATAAGCATAAAGAACAATTCTATCGGGATTATTTTTTTCCCAACCAATAGGAATAATATCCCACCTGTATTTTTTCAAATTTATTTGTTTATTTTCACGCCACCAATAAATAATAGCTTCACGAACAGCCATTAATCTAATCCAAGTTTTTGTATCAAAATCATAAACAATAATATTTGTTTGCCACGTATCATCGAAATTTGAGCCAATCTTTTCTTTAAATGCGATTTTATTGCCATCTTCATTCCAATCAATTGGCGCAAGGGTTCTAAACTCATTACGCCGAATTTCATCCGTACCGACAGAAAAAATCGGAGTAAAAATTTGTTGTGATACATTTGTTTCCATAAGCAAATCGTATACATTTTTTGAACTATCCACCGGAACTAAATAAACAGACGAGCAAACCTGAAAAAACTCAGGTATAAAAACCGCTTCCGTGTATATCATTTTTGTTTTATCGGGAGAAAGAATTCCCGCAGACTTAACACTGTTTTTTTTAACCACTTGTGAAATATTAATACTTCTTTGTCCCGCCGGTAAATTATATTTTGTAACTCTGTATTTCGGATTTGGCAAAATAAACTCTTTTTCTTCAGTTTCAAATTTCGGTGTCGGAATTTCAAAATCTTTTCTCAATTTTTCAACCGTCATTTTATCATAATCATCAATTGTTAAAGGCTGATCAGAATTATCAATGTTATGTAAATATATTTTTTTTGATTTCGGAAGATGAAATTTTTCTCTTAATTTTTCATGAAAATTACGTTTATCAACTTCTTTTGTTTTATTTTCAACTTTTGCATTATCCGAATTTATTAAATTTACGTCAAGTGAATTAATAACACCGCTTTTTGCAAAAACCGTCAACGGAACAAACAAAACAAATAAAAAAACGAACAAACGCAACATTAAATCAAACCTTCTTTTACTGCCTGAATTGTAGCTTGAGTTCTGTTTGTAACATACAATTTTTGTAAAATACTATGCACATGCGCCTTTGCAGTGGAAAGCGTAATTACAAGCCTTTTAGCAATTTGAGCATTATTCAACCCCTCTACTATTAAAGCCAACACTTCAAGCTCCCTATCTGTAAGTCCGTATGTATTTTTTGCTGATTTATTAACGACTTGTGTATTTTGAACAGAAATTGAAGAATTTTTAGAAACATTAGAAAGAACAAGTCTTGCAATTGCAGGGTCAAGCCAAGCAGTACCGTCCGCAACAGCTTTTATCGCATTAACGGTTTGTTCTTCATTTGCACCTTTCATTATGTATCCGTCAGCACCTGCAGCCAAAGAATCAAAAACATCATCTTCATTATCTCGAGATGTAAAAATTAAAACTTTTATATTTGGATTTGTTTTTTTTATAAGACGAGTAGCCTGAATACCGTCTAATTCCGGCAAACCGATATCCATTAAGACGACATCCGGATTAAGACGAAGTGCAAGTTCAACACCTTGCTTACCGTTATCAGCTTCCGCCAACAAATCAATATCCGCACAATTTTCAAAAACTAAAGAAAGCCCAAGCCTGACCATTTTATGATCTTCAACCAACAAAACTTTTATCGTATTCATAAAACAACCTCTTCTTTTTTTATAACGGCATCTAATAAAACGAAGAAAAACTCACTTCCTTTACCTTTATCACTTTCCAACCATATTTTTCCGTTATGTGCATCAATTATTTGTTTAGACAAATATAAACCTAATCCCGTACTGATTGAACGTTTTTCCCGAGTTCCCTGAGAAAACCTTTTAAACAATTTTGGAATATCTTTTTTATAAATTCCCTCGCCATTATCTTTAACAGAAAAATGCAAATCTTGATTTTCAACATCAATTTTTATTTCTATTTCACCGTTTTCAGGAGTATATTTAATAGCATTTCCCAAAAGATTTATAATTACTCTCCTGATTTCATTTCTATCCGCAAAAACGGTAAAAGGATTATTGCACTTATTCAATACGGAAATTTTTTGATTTTTTGAATTCGTAATTGAAGAAATTTGTTCAATGCATTCATTAATTAAATTAACGAAATCAAAAGAAGTTTTAACTAATTTTAATTTTCCTGACTCATATTTATAAACTTCCAACAAAGAATTTACCAATCCAAGCATATCTTCCGTACTTTTTTTCATTGTTTGAAGCAACATTGACTGTTTCCGTGTTAAAGGACCCAACTTTCCGTTTAAAAAATATTCTAATGTTTGAATTGCAGCAACAGACGGTGTTCTCAAATCATGAGTTAAAGTCGCAATAAAATCTTCACGCAAACGTTCCATTTCTTTTTGAAAATTAACATTTCTGATTACAAAAACATACTTTGCGCAATCTTTTTCCGACTTAGGAGGTATAAATGCCGAGCTGATTTCAACAGGGACAATATTCCCGTTTACCGCATTTACTATATTAATATTTCTAAGCAAAGACTCTTCCGTATTTTTAAACAAATTTGTCCAATTGATTTCATTTGAAATAAACAAATCAAATGCATTTTTACCAATAAGAATTTCTTCCGACAACCCGAATAAATTTTCACAAACAGGATTTATGCCAATTACTTTACCGTCTGCCGAAAAAATAATTATACCATCAGCACAATTATTAATAATTGCATTTAACTGTTCATTCATCTCTATAATATTTGCGGTTTTTTCTTTAACTAATTCTTCAAGATGAGAAGAATATTTTTCAAGTTCCTTGTTTTTTTGTTCTAAATCATCAAGCAAATGCGAACGTTCACAAGCATTTTTTATATTTACAATTAATTCGTCATTATCCCAAGGTTTTTCAATATATTTATAAAGCCCGATTTCATTAATTGCTTTTATAGCATTTTCTTTATCCGCATACCCCGTAAGTAATATCATGCTTGCCTTAGATGATAAAGTTTTAGCTGCGGATAAAAACTCCAAGCCATTCATTTCATCCATCATAAAATCCGAAATAATTACATCACGTGGATTTTTTTTGAGAAATTCCAATGCTTCATTTGCAGAATTAAAAATAGCAACATCAGTAAAATCTTCCAACATAAACAAAGATTTTAAAGACGAAGTCACTAATTTATCATCATCTAAAACTAAAATTCTGTACGAAGCATGCATTTTATACAATCTCCCTAATAAAATAATAAATTAGAAAGCATAAACAGACAAATTCATTACAAATATTAAGCTATTAAGCCTCGCTCTCAGACTTTTCAATTTCTGCAAGTTTGCGTTTTAATTCAAGGATATTGTCATCTTCTATTTTAAGTTCTGCATCAATATATCTTATTTTTTCAGGAATATCAAGCCAATGAGCCTTTTCGGATAATCTTTTAATTACCAAATCCAATTCTTTAATTTTCTCTTGAACTTGATTTGGAGAAACTTCCCCTAAAATATTTTCTGATTTTTTCAATTTTTCTTCAAGTTTTGAATATTGTAATTTAAAATTAGTCAATTCTTCATTTATTATTGCTAAATTTTTCATTATTTTAAAATTGTTAACATCATTTATTTGATTAAAAATTATAAAATCTCTGTCAGCAACCTGCTGAATTTGCTCATTTAATGCATTAATTTGTTCATTTTGTTCTCTGATTTCTTTAGGAGAATAAGAAACACTTTCAAGTCCGTCTTTTATATATTCCAAATTTTCAAGCAAATATTGATATTCACGTCTATTTTGTTTGAAAGAATCATTAAAATCCTTATCATAAAAAGATTTAAACTCATTTTCCAAGTCATCAATTTGTTTTTGAATTTCCTCAAAAGTAAAACGAGGAGCAAACTCTACACATTCTTTTTGTAAAATTTCAAATCGTTTTTTCAATTCGGAATAAAAATTATTATCTGTTTCCGTCACTTGATTTTCTATGTTTTTATTCTTTTGGAATTTTAAAAATTGATTAATACAATCTTGTCTGCTGTTTTGTTTTTCGGCAATTTTAGAATTAAGTTCAGATAAAGAAAATTCATCATCTTTATAAAAATTCTTAATTTTTTTAGTTTTTGCAAATATTTCATCTTGATTTAAAAAATTTTCTATTTCGTTAACCAAAACAATAGATTGAGATTTTAAATTTTCTCTGTCTTTTAAAACAGAGTTAATTGATTTGGCTAAAGACTGTTCAACTGTTTTTAATTTATTAAATTCTTCAGGCGATATAGTTGTATTATTCGAAATTTTTGCCAATTCTTGAGCATTTTTTAATTTTTTATCTTCCAAAGTTTGCAAAGATAAATTATTTTCAACCAATTTTTTATTCAAAGAATTCAAACTGTTATAATTTTTCAAAAGCTTTTCAAGACCGCTTTTTTGATTTTTTAAAGTATCAATTTCAGGACATTTTTTTGCCAATTCGTATAATTGTCGCTGAACCACACCGATTTTGTCATTTATATCACTTACTTTAGCAAGAACATTTCTTGAAGCCGCCTGTGCTTCAAAAATTTTCTGTTTATAGTCTTTAACGGTTAAACCGTCATTTTGATAATTATTTCTGTTTTTCTTAGATTTATTTACACTTTTTTCAATTTCACGTATTTTGTTTTCATAAGCGGATATATTTCTTTTTAATCTCAAATGCTCGTCATTTAATTCATTTGCTTTTTGCTGCAATACAGCAAAATTTTCATTTAATTCTTTTCGTTGTTTTAGAATTAAAAACTCTTCATCTTGTTCATGAGCCGAAAATTGAAGTTTTAAATCTTCCTTTTCCTGTAATTTGGCATTTTTTTCAATGGTAACTTTATCTATAATATTTAAAACATTTTGCTTACAATTCCTGATTTTTTCTTCCAATGAATGCAAAAGTGTTAAAGTTGAATATTTCTGCTCAAACAATTCATCGATTACCTTAAATAATTCTTCAGAAGAGATTTTATCAACAACCAAATCAGAAGCATTTTCCAATAAACCTAAAGAAGCAAATTCAAATTTTTCTTTAGGCATCGAATCTTTGATTGTGGGATACGTATAATAAAAAGATTGGAAAGAACTGCCGTTTTTTAATTTTACATTACACGTATGACAAGACTCAACTAAATTTAAATCAATATTATCATTATTTAATTCTTCATGTTGCGGAGTAACATGGTCAATAGTTTTTAATAACGGTTGTAATTTAGCAGACAAAAATTTCAACATTTGCTCTTTTGAAGAAATATTTTCATCCGCTAACATTCCTGTTAATATTTCATATCCCGATTTATTTTTTTGAATAGCGGAAAGGTCTTTGAAACATTCAAAAAAATCAATTGCATCTTTATTTACATCATACTTCCGTTTAATTAATACATTACCGTCCGAAGAACCCATTTTTTCAAGAACACTGCGTATTTTCCCCGCCAACATTTCATTTTTTTGCGAAAGCAACTCGCCTGCAATTGTATCAATTTGTTTTTGAGTATACACTTTTGAACCGCAATAAGCGCAATGCCCAGTTGGAGATTTAATCATGGAAAAATCATAATTTTTAGCCTTGAAAGAAACAACATCAGCTTGTAACGGTTTTAACTTAGGCGCATTGACACTGAACGATGAAAAATTATTCAACATTTTACTGTTTAATTCCATAGAATTTTTATAAAACCGATTAAAAACTGATATTTTCATATAACTCCAAATTTTATAAAAATAAAACCGGTAAAAAAATTTTTTTTGCCAAATTCGAGGAAAAAATAAACAAATATTACAAAAAAGAAGCCGAACATAAGTTCGACTTCTTTATATTTGTATTGAATAAAATTATTATTCAGTAATTTTATCTACAACACCAGCACCAACTGTACG
>CAZGRH010000014.1:0-17966 GCA_964527005.1 uncultured Muribaculaceae bacterium
ACTTCAAAACAAAGAAAGAGCATTGCAAATTTTAAAAGCAAAACTTTATGACATGGAAGTACAAAAACAAATGAAAGAAGTTACCGATTTAAGACGTTCTCAAGTCGGAACCGGTGACAGAAGTGAGCGTATAAGAACTTATAATTTTCCTCAAGGCAGATTAACTGACCATAGAATAGGACAAAATTTAAATGTATGGACGGTAATAGACGGTGACCTTGATGAATTAATAGGTTTGTTAATGACGCATGACCAAAAAATAAAACTTGAAAAACTTGCTGAAATAAATTAAAAGATAATCGATTGGGGATAAAATGCCGAATTTTAAACATTATCCTGTAATGTTAAATGAAGCTATCAATGCATTAAATTGCGAAGATGGGAAATTATATATTGATGCCACATTAGGTGGCGGCAGTTATAGTGAACTTATTTTGCAACAAATCGGTTCAAACGGCAAACTTATTTCTTTCGATGTCGATATTGCAGCTATTAATGCTTCTTCCGAAAAATTAAAAGGTTACAAAAATTTAACAATTGTAAATGATTCTTATACAAATATTAAGAAATATTTATTGGAAAATAATATAAAAGAAATAACAGGCGGAATAGTCTTTGATTTAGGGGCTTCAACCCCGCAATTAACTTCACGGGAAAGGGGTTTTAGTTTTAGAAGTGATACTAAATTAGACATGAGGTTTAATCAATCGGGTGATTTTTCAGCCTATGATGTTATTAATGATTATAAAGAAGCTGATTTGGTTCGTATATTCAGTGAATACGGAGAAGAAAGATTTTCCAAAAGAATTGCAAAAAAAATTACTGAGAAACGAAAACTTCAGAAAATTGAAACAACGAAACAACTTGTAGATATTATATTTGAGGCTACTCCGAATATAAAATCAAAAATCCATCCGGCAACAAGAGTTTTTCAAGCAATAAGAATTGAAGTTAATCATGAACTTGATAATATAAAAAATACTCTAAATGATGTGGTTACATTATTGGCAAATAATGCTATACTATCTATAGTTACTTTTCATTCTCTTGAAGACAGAATAGTTAAACATTTTTTCAAATATTATTCAAAAGAATGGCAAGAAACAAACGAATCGATAAATTGGGGAAAAACAAAATATGGGAATAATCGGTTCGCTTTAAATTATAACAAGCCTTTACTTGAAATAGTAAATAAAAAACCGATTATTGCAAGTGAAGAAGAGGTAAGACTTAATCCGCCGTCAAGATCGGCAAAATTGAGAATTGCACGAAGAATAAATAAATAAGAAATCAAAAGGGGAGATTTCCTTGAGCAGAGGTTCAATAAGATATATAGATACATCTTATATGTACGGGCAACAAAGTGTTGTTGCACCTGTTTCCAATCCTGTTATTTATGGTAAATTCCCGAAATATCACAGTGTTAAATCATCTGTTAAAATATTAAATAAAATTTTAAGTTTCGTTCTTTTGTTGTTAGTTGTTTTATCGTTTATCAGCTATTATTTTGTTGCAAACGGTGAAAAAAATCTTAATTTAACGGGTCGTGAAATTGTTTCGTTAACGAATGAAAATATTGAGTTACAAAATAAGCTTGATAATATGAATTCGTTTAACAGAGTTGATAAAATAATTCAAGAAAAATCATTTTTAGATACTGCGAAGAATGTAATTGAAGTTTCCGCACCTGTTGATGTCGCAGTGCCTGTAATGCAAAACATTCCCGTAAATTATAATTGGTCTGTCGGATATTAAATTTAGTAAATTTGTTTAAAGAAAAATGTTATTGTGATACCCTATTAATAGGGATTTTTTCAAATGACATCAAGAAACACAAAAGAAAATATCAAAAAAATAGAAATGCGTATTAAATACGCACATGTTATTATTTTATTTGTTTTTGCGCTTACTGTTTTATATTTAATATTGCTTCAGCTTGCAGATATAAGACATTACAAAGTTAAAGCAAGAAATCAAAGATATAGCAGAAATTTTATAATGCGAGGGCAAATTGTAGACAGAAACGGTTTGAGGTTAGCTACGGATAAAACCTCTTATAATTTATATGCGCACAGAGAATATTTTGACAATACGCCGGAGGAATTAGCAAAAATTCTTGCTCCTGTAATTAATTTGGATGAAAAAACAATATTAAATTCTATAAATAAAGGTTCTACGGTAATATTATTAAAAAAAGATGTAGACAGACAGACTGCCGAAAAAATAAAGAAACTTGGATTAAGAGAGTTAAGTCTTGATAAGAAAAATGAAAGAATGTATCCGCAAGATGAGCTTGCCGCTCATGTTATAGGATATTATAATCCTGATGCGGGAACTGCATCAGGTGTTGAGCTTACCGCAAAAAAGAAGCTAGAAGATGTCGAAAAAAGAGAACCTGTTCAAAAAACGCCACGTGGTGATATTATTTATGAAACAACTACGGATCCGATTATTGCCGCAACTCCTCAAGTCGGAAAAACCGTAACATTAACCATAGATTCGGCTATTCAGCATGTTTGTGAAAGAGAATTAAACAATATGATTTCTCAAAAACAAGCAGCGAGGGGTGCGGTAATAGTGATGAATCCAAAAAACGGTGAAATTTTGGGTTATGCGGTTTATCCGAAATATAATCCCAATAATTACAAGAAAACTTCTGCAATAAATTTAAAAAATTGGACGCTTACCGATGTATTTCCGCCGGGGTCTACCTTTAAAACATTAACTGTTGCCGCAGGTATTGAAAACGGGAAAATTAATGCGGGTTCAAAAATTTTAGATACGGGGAAAATGCAACTCGGTAAATGGACAATTACTAATTATGATTATAATAAACATCCAAATCCCGGAATGATTAGTCTTGTATACTTGTTAGAACATTCAAGTAATGTCGGCAGTGCAAATATCGCCTTAATGATGACTCCGCAAGAATATTACACAACTCTTTCACGGCTTGGAATAGGTAAAAAAAGCGGAATAGACTTAGCGGGGGAATCATCGGGGTTATTGCCGAAACCGTTTACTTGGGATAAATCAAGACAAGCGACGATGGGCTACGGCTATGGTGCTTCTGTTACCGCAATGCAGATGATAAGTGCGGTAAGTGCCATTGCAAATAACGGAGTTCGAGTAACGCCGCATGTTATTAAATATTCTCCGGAAGAAGAAGCGGAAAAAATTGAAAAGATACAGGCTCTAAGTCCGCAAACGGCTAAAACAGTTTCTTTGTTGTTGGCTAAAAGTGTTGAAAATTCAAAATCAGCTATAAATCTTGATAAATATACTGTTGCCGGAAAAACAGGTACATCAAGAAAACCTAAAGAAAATTCAAAAGGTTATTCGCATGCATTGTATACTTCAGTTGTCGGATTTTTACCTGCAAATAATCCTCAATTGTTAATATATGTTGTAATAGACTCGGCATCGGCAGGCGGGCCGGTTTGGGGTAATACGGTTGCAGCACCGGTTTTCCGTGATGTTGCAAATCAATGTGCAAGAATTTTAAACATTCCGCCGGATAAAAATGTAGTAAATTAAAGAAGAAGGCATTAATATGTTACTTGAGCAATTAACTAAACTTTTGACAAATTTTAAAACCAAAAATTATAAAAACATTGAGATAAACGGAATTTCTTATAATTCTCTTACAACAAAAAACGGAGATATTTTTATTTGTATTAAGGGTGAATTATCGGATGGGCATGAGTATGCAAAAGTTGCCGTGGAAAAAGGTGCGGTTGCATTGTTTTGTGAAGAAGAACTTGATATTGATGTTCCGCAAATAATAGTTTCTGATACCAAAAGATTAATGGCAAATATTTCTGCCGCTTTTTATAGCGAACCGTCAAAAAAAGTCAATCTTATCGGAGTAACCGGAACTAACGGAAAAACTACGGTTACACATTTAATTCAACGAATTTTTGAAGAATACAAGCAATCTTGCGCTCTTATTGGTACTTTAGGATATAAATTATCAAGTACTGATGAATATAAAGAAGCGAAACACACAACACCTCAACCTCCGGAATTACAAAAAGATTTAAATTTAATGGCAGAAAATAATATAAAAAATGTGGTAATGGAAGTAAGTTCTCATTCATTAGAGCAAAACAGAGTCGGTTGTTGTGATTTTAACGGTGCTGTATTTACAAATTTAACGCAAGATCATTTGGATTATCATATTACAATGCATAATTACTTTAAGGCAAAAGCAATTTTGTTTGAAAATCTTAAAAAGGATGCATTTGCGGTTATTAATGCCGATGATGAATATTATAAAGAATTATTGAGTGTTATTCCTCGTGATGTTAAAGTTATAACTTATGCCGCTAAAAATTCTGCTGATATAAAAGCTGAAAATATTGATTTTTCGATTGATGGTGCAAAATTTACCGTAAATAATTCAGGTAAAGAAGTAAAAATGAATTTGCACTTAAACGGAATGTTTAGTGTTTACAATGCTTTAGCTGCATTTTCAACAGGAATTGCAATGAATATTCCTGTTGAAATAATTGTTAAAGCATTGGAAAATACAAAAAGCGTTGCAGGCAGGTTCGAAATAATAAACAAAAAACCTCTTGTTATTGTTGATTATGCACATACTCCTGACGGACTGCAAAATGTATTGAAAGCGGCAAGAGAATTAACGCCGAAAACATCTGAATTAATATGTTTGTTTGGTTGCGGCGGTGACAGAGATACTACAAAACGTCCTAAAATGGGTAAAATAGCCGATGAACTTTCGGATAAAGTTGTAGTAACATCTGATAATCCAAGAAGTGAAGATCCGCAACTTATTATTTCGGATATTATGACAGGAATTAAAACAATCGATACGCAGAGAATTTTTGTAGAGCCTGACAGAGGAACCGCAATAAAATTTTTAAAAACAATTTCAGCCCCTGAAGATGTAATAGTAATAGCAGGAAAAGGGCATGAAGATTATCAAATATTAAAAAATGAAACTATTCATTTTGATGACAGAGAAGAAGCAAAGAAAGTCTTTGCAAGTGTATAAAATTGGAGGAAATGTATGAAATTAACAGTATTGGGACCGGGATGTTGGGGTTTAACACTTGCTTGGCTTTTAACAAATAATTTTGACGAAGTATGTATTTGGGGCAGAACTCAAGATATTTCTGATGAATTGAAACAATATAAACGTACAACAAAACCATTAACGGTTCAGTTGGATAATAAAGTTGAAATTACGGATAATTTGCAAAAAGCTATTGACGGTGCCGATATTATTTTGTTGGTTGTTGCAACGTCAGGTATTCGTGCGGTTTGCAAACAATTAAAAGAAAACGGGCTAAAAGATAACCAAATTTTAGTAAATCTTTCAAAAGGCTTAGAATTGCCGTCTTTGAAAAGGATGTCGGAAGTTATAAAAGATGAACTTCCAAATTCAAAGCTTGTTATTTTGTCTGGTCCGACACTTGCTAAAGAAATATTAAACGGATGTCCGACAGCTGCTTCTGTTGCTTCTGAAGATATAAGCGCTGCCGAATTAGTTCAAAAACACTTAACGGTGCCGTCAAAATTCAGATTATATACTAATCCTGATGTAATTGGGGTAGAATTGGGCGGCAGCTTAAAAAATGTTATTGCAATTGCGTCAGGATTTGCCGATGCAATGAAACTGGGTGATAATTGCAGAGGGTCTTTATTAACCAGAGGTATGGCTGAAATTGTTCGTGTAAGTGTAGAATTAGGCGCAAATCCGTCAACATTATACGGATTATCAGGCATGGGTGATTTAATTGCTACGTGTTCAAGTCCTTTCAGCAGAAATTTTACCGTCGGTTCAATGCTTGGCAACGGCAAAAAGATTGATGATATTTTAAAAGAACTTGGTTCTGTAGCGGAAGGTGTAAAAACATCAAAAGCGCTTTGTGAACTTGCAGAAAAATTAAATTTGGAAGTACCTGTTTCTTCTGCAATTTATGAAGCGGTATATACGGACATAACTCCGGATGAAGTTTTAAATAAATTAATGAACAGAAAATTAAAGCAAGAAGAAGTATACAAATAATGACTTTATTTCGGAGATTTTAACGGTGGTTGAAGAAACTCAAAAAAATACATTTAACAAATTATTGGACGAGGGGCAAGCTTTATATAATGAAAAAAAATATAAAGCAGCAATAAAGCAATACAAAATCGCATTAATAATGTATGGCAAAAAACTTACTTCTTTTCAGGCAGGTACTTTGTATATTCGTCTTGCAAATGCATATTACAATTTAAATGACCGAGATATGTATACTTATTATTACAAAGAATATTTAAAAGAATTTCCGCAAGGACAAACAAGCGTATTTTCTCGTTTGGCACACGCATATTATTATATAGATAGCGATATAAGCATTGATTATGATAATAAAGCGCTGGATTTAGAAATAAACAAATATAATATTTCCTGTAAATTATTTGCAATGACAAAATCTGCATCTTATTCGCAACAGGATATAAAAGATGAATCAGAATTTGAAATTGATTTGTTGCGTAATACATCGTATAAAAATATAAAAAAATATACTCATTTTGAGAAAAAAAAATCAAGCAAAGACAAAAAATTAAATATTGCTTATCTTTCTTCCGATTGTTATGCGCATACGATGATGAATTATATTTTACCGATTTGGGAAAATCACGATAAAGAAAATTTTAATTTTTTTATTTTTAATTGTGCGGATAAAGAAGATTCGACAACCGAAAAAATAAAAGCTACGGGAATGGAAATTATTTCTTGTCATAATCTGAATGAAGAAGAATTGGCAAAAGCTATTTTTGATAAAGATATTGATATACTTGTAGATTTGGGCGGATATACGCATTTAAGAAGTTTTGTAAGTCTTTATAAGCCTGCGCCCGTAATTATTTCGTATTTGGGATATTTAAATACAATGGGAATAAAGGAAGTTGATTATATTTTGGCGGATAAATTTACTATTCCCGAAGAATATCAATATTTGTATACTGAAAAACCGTTATATTTAGATACGGGGTATCAAATTTTTACAGAAAAGAAATTGCCTGATATTGAAAATTGTCCGTTTGAAAAAAATGGTTATATCACTTACGGCAGTTTTAATTGTTCATCTAAAATTAATGATGCGGATATTTATATGTGGGCTGAAATATTAAAAAGAAATCCCGAGTCTAAATTATTAATTTACAGAACAAAATTAATGAAACAAGTAATAAAAAATTTAAAATTAAAATTTGAAAAATTAGAAATAAATACGGATAGAATATTATTTGATTCAATGCCGCAAAATCCTCATTTTAAAGCATATTCTTTTGCGGATATAGCGCTTGATACATTTCCGTTTAGCGGAATGTCTATTGCGATTGAAACCGCATTAATGGGCGTTCCTACAATTACATTATTATCTGAGGGAATTCAATCTCGTGGTGCCGGAAGAATAAATCAGTCGTTAAATCTTGATGAATTTAATACAAATTCAGGTGAAGATTATGTCGAAACGGCAGTTGAATTGGCAAAAAATAAAGAGAAATTAACCGAACTCAGAAGAAAATTAAGAAGTACCGTTGAAAACTCTCAACTTAGAACGCTACATAAAGAATTTACAAAAGATTTAGAACGTAAATACAAAGAAGCATGGCTAGAATTTATAAATAATCCTTAAAATCTTTTTTCTTGATTTTATAACTGCAACCATCTATCAATTCGGCATTAAAACGAATTTTTGAAATAGGATAATTTCTGCATAATCTCGGACGTTTATTATAAATTCCGCATTCTCCGTTTTCTTTTTGATACTTACAAGCAAGTACAAGATTGTTTTTTTCGTCTGTTTTATAAATATAAAATCTTTTGTAATGCGGAAAGAGAAATTGCATAAATTTGAATTCTTTTTCGTTTTTTAATCCGTAACAACGAATTTCTTTACAACATTTGCCGCATTTGTTGCAATCACCGATTATTTCATATTCTGTTTTTTGCGTAACAAAATATGATAAAAATTCATAATATAATGATTTAAAAAAGTCTATAGACATTTGTTTACATTTTAAGTCTTATGTTTTTTTCTCTGTTAAAATTATAGTATAAAATACGGCTAAACAGGGTAAAAAAATGACAAAAAAAGAAAAGAAAAGTAATTTTTTATTTGATTTTATAAAAAATATTACAATAATGATATTTGCATTAATAACGGCAGGCTATTTCGCAATTGTGATTTATTTGGACGGATTAGACCCGATTCCGCAATTAGATAGCTATGACAGAAATATTGTGTCACAAATATATTCTTCGGACGGACATTTAATAAAAACTTTTCAGGCATTTCGTTATGAAAAAGTTACAATTGACCAAGTTCCTCAATATTTGAAAGATGCAATTGTTTCTACCGAAGATAAAAATTTTTACAGGCATAAAGGATATGATATAGTCGGGATTGTTCGTTCGGTAGTTGTAAATACGCTTAATAAAAAAGCATCTCAAGGTGCAAGTACAATAACGCAACAACTTGCAAGAGTTTTATTTCTGTCAAATGAAAAAACTTATATAAGAAAAATTAAAGAATTGCAAATTGCTGCAAGAATTGAAAAAACACTTTCGAAAGATAAAATATTGGAAATGTATTTAAATAATGTTTATTTAGGCTCAGGTGCATACGGTGTCGGCGCTGCGGCAAGAACATACTTTGATAAAGAATTATCTCAATTAACATTGTCGGAATGTGCATTAATTGCAGGGCTTCCTCAAGCACCATCCGTTTATTCGCCGTATAAAAATAAAAAACTTGCGGAAAAACGTAGAAATAAAGTTCTTAAAAGAATGTATATAATGAAAAAAATTAATAAAAAACAATATGATAAGGCTAAAAAAGAAGAAATTGTTTTATCGCCGAATAAACAATTCGGAAGTACAAATATTGCGCCGTATTTTGTTGATTATGTTTTGAAAGAACTTGAAAGAATAGGATTTGATGAAACGGAAATTTTGCAAGGCGGATATAAAATTACAACTACTTTAAATTATGATGCGCAAATTGCGGCAAATTCCGCAATAAGAAATACGATGGCGGCGTACAAGTTAACATCACCTTCACAACAAGCTGCATTATTTAGTTTTTCTCCAATAGACGGTTCAATTATTGCTTATTGTGGCGGAAAAGATTATTCGCAAAGCCAATATGACAGAGTAACACAAGCAGTAAGACCTCCGGGTTCTGCTTTTAAACCTTTTGTATATACGGCAGCAATTCAAAAAGGTTATACTCCTACCGATCCTGTAGAAGATAGTCCGATTACAATAGGAGATTGGAGTCCTCATAATTACGGCAACAAGTATAAAGGCAGAATTCCTTTGTATAAGGCACTTGCAATTTCTTCAAACGTAATAGCGGTTAAATTAATTAAAGATATAGGCGTTGATTCCGTTATTAACATAGCAAAAGCAATGGGTATAACAACTCCTTTAACAAGAGATTTTACGATTGCACTGGGTTCAAACGGTGTAAAACTTTATGATATGGTTATTGCTTATGGTAATTTTGCAAATGGCGGCTATAAAGTAGAACCTTATTCAATAGAGAAGATTGAAACAAGCAGAGGAAAAGTAATATATAAAGCTCCTAAAACTCAAATAACGAAAGTTATAGATACCGAAACCGCAAGTATTATGACAGGCATGTTAGAAAAAGTCATTACAATCGGAACCGGCAAAAGAGCTGATATAAAGAAACCGATGGCGGGTAAAACAGGTACAACAAACGAAAACAGAGATGCTTGGTTTATTGGTTATACTCCTGACATTGTTACAGGTGTATTTATTATTAACGATAATAATAAAAGTATAGGCTTGACAGGCGGTACGGCTCCTGCAAAAATTTGGAACGAAATGATGACGGTTGCCACGCAAAAATACGGAACTACTGATTTTGATTATCCTGATTTGAATTTCGCAATTAATTTTGAAGAAATGCCTTACGTTGAGGGAAAAGCGTGGGATAATTATGATGAAAACGGAAAAAGACGTATTGTAATTCCATTACCGAAACGTAATAAAACTACATCCGAAAATATCGTAAACGGAGAATCTGAGGATAGTATAAATTCAAATACGGAAGAATAAATATTAAAATAATTTTTGATAAAATCCCTAAGTTAAAAAGTATTTAATTTGGGGATTTTTATTCTAAATAAATTCTCTAATTCAATACCGTTTATAACTTCATTAATAAGAAGATTTTTTTTGAGATTTTTGTTTTTAAATTTTTTTATTAATCCTAATGTTTTTACATCTGAATACTTTTCAATGGTTTGTGCAAATTCAACAATTTCAGGTTCCGTTGAATCCCGTGGAAATTTATTAATAATTATTCCCAAAATATCTAACCCGATTGCTTTTGCCGTATTAATTTCGTTAAAAAGGTGATTTATTGAATTTAAAGACGGAGTAGTAACAAAGACTATCGGAGTTTTTAATAAAAAAGGGATTTTATATGCAAAAAAGTTTTCACAAATCGGAGTCATTAATCCTGCCGGTGCTTCAATAATAAGCGTTTCTGACTTTTCGGATAATATTTCAAAATCATTAATTATTTCTTGAAAATTAATTTCAGAATTTTGTGATAAAGGCAAATTTGTATTTTTAAACATATAAGTTGAATGTGTTGTAATATAAGGGTCTAACATTTTTACAAACGCTAAATCAGGCGATAAAAGAAAATTACCTTTATCAATTGCACCTATTTGTATAGGTTTGTATACGGCACTTTTATAGTCCAAAGATTGCATTACTGCAGCAATTCCCGCAGATATTATTGTTTTTCCGCTTCCGTTATCAGTACTTGTAACATAAATATTCATATTCCGATTATATCAAAAGCTATTTACCCGTGTTCCATCAAAAAGTTGAAATATTTAAATTCTGTTTTTTTTTATAAAAATTTTAATTAAACTATATACAATTCATATAGGTTTAAGCTATAATATTTTTGTTGTTTTATTAGATTTTGAACAGGTTTATATGGAAAATAATTTAAAGTATAAAAGAATTCTGCTAAAACTTAGCGGAGAGGCTTTATTAGGCAATCAGGAATTCGGAATTGACCAAAATCCTTTAGAAATGATAGCCAATGAAGTAAAAAATGCTTATGATTTAGGTGCAGAAATTGCAATAGTCGTTGGCGGTGGAAATATATTCCGTGGTGTAAAAAATTCTGCAAAATACGGTATGGATCAAGCTACAGGTGATTATATAGGAATGTTGGCTACCGTAATGAATGCATTGGCACTTCAAAGCGCTTTAAGAAAATTAAATGTTCATTGCAGAGTACAATCAGCAATTGATATGGATAAAATTGCAGAACCTTATATCAGATTTAAAGCAATTCGACATTTGGAAAAATCAAGAGTCGTTATTTTTGCGGCAGGAACAGGAAATCCTTTCTTTACTACAGATACCGCCGCTGCATTAAGAGCTTCCGAAATTGGTGCGCAAGCAATGTTAATGGCAAAAAACGGAGTTGACGGTGTTTATTCCGATGACCCGAGAATTAATCCGAATGCAAAAAAATATTCAAAAATAACTTACGATGATATAATTATTAAAGGCTTAAAAGTTATGGATACAGCTTCTTGTGCTTTGTGTAAACAAAATTCAATACCGATTGTAGTATTTGATTTCGCAGCAAAAGGAAGTATAAATAAAATATTAAAAGGTGAAGAAATAGGAACTTATGTAGGAGGTTAATATGGCACTTGAGGCAATTTTTACAACAGGTACGGATAAAATGGAAAAAGCAATAGCTCAAATGAAAAGAGAATTTGCATCTATTCGCACGGGCAGAGCTAATCCGATGATTTTAGACAAAGTTTTAGTTGAATATTACGGCGCACCTACTCCGTTAAGACAATTATCACAAGTAAGCGTTCAAGACGGTACAACGCTTGTAATTGCACCTTATGACAAAACTATTTTGAAAGAAATTGAAAAAGCACTTGTAAAAGCAGATTTGGGTATTAATCCGAATTCTGACGGTGTTGTTGTAAGATTAGCGTTCCCGCCGTTAACTACCGATAAAAGAAAAGAAATCTGTAAAGATGTTAAAAAAGCTTGCGAAGATACAAAAGTTGCAATTCGTAACATCAGAAGAGATTTAGCCGATGAATTGAAAAAACTTGAAAAATCCGAAAATCTTTCAGAAGATATTGTAAAAGATAATCAAGATAAAATTCAAAAATTAACGGATAAATATATTAAAATTTCCGAAGATTTATCAGCTGAAAAAGAAAAAGAGGTTTTAACCGTATAGTGGCGATTTTAAATTCTCTTGCAAAAAACAGAATAGTAACCGGTACTCTTATCGGATTAACCGTTTTTGCTTGTATACTTTTGGGCGGAAACTTTTTACTTGCATTGTTATTCTTGTTTGTTATAACAAGTGCAAATGAGTATGTTGAAATTCTTAAACACAAAGGTTTCTTCCCTTTTTCAAAAGTTATTTTAGTAATATCAGTTACTATGATATTAATATCGCTTAGCGGTAATACTCAATTATTACCACCGGTTTTAATGTTCGGAATAATCGGTTCTTTTTTGGCAGTACTTTTTAGAGGCAGACAACCGTATATTGCAAATGTAGCAACAACAATTTTAGGCTTTTTAATTGCATGGTTGCCTTGTTATATTTGTTTAATAAGACAAATGGGTGAAGATGTTACGTTATTTGGTATAACTTTTAAGCAAGGATTATATTTTTTATTGTTTTTATTTTTCGTAATTTTCTTTACTGATACGGGGGCATATTTCTTTGGTATTCGTTTTGGGAAACATAAATTATCACCTGTTATAAGTCCTAAAAAATCAGTTGAAGGTGCAATTGCAGGTGCTTTATGTGCGGTTGTTGCAGGACTTGTTATCGGAAAATTAATTAATATATCTTTATTTCACGCATTTGTGTTAAGTATTATCACTACGGTAATGGCTCAATTAGGAGATTTATCAGAATCTTTAATAAAACGAGATGCAGGTGTTAAAGATTCCGGTAATTCACTTCCGGGACATGGCGGTTTTTTAGACAGAGCCGACAGTTATCTTTTTTCTATGCCGGTTGCTTATTTGTATATTAAATACTTTATGTTGGGCAGTTTATCGTTTCCGATGATTATTAATTTAATAAAGAAAGTTCTTTATGTTTGCTGCGGATAAAGAAAAAGAATTAAAAATTCTTGTTAAAAAATTAAAAATTGAAAAGACGGATTTAGAGTTATTGAATGAAGCATTAACTCATCCGTCATTCAATTTTGAACAAAATTTGGAAAATGCGCCTGACTATGAAAGACTCGAGTTTCTGGGCGATTCAGTAGTAAGGCTTGTTATAAGCGAATATTTGTATGACAAATATCCGACTTATGATGAGGGAATTTTAACAAAAATAAGAAGCTATTTAGTCAGTGATGAATTTTTTGCGATGATATGCAAACGATTGGAAATTCAAAAATTTATTAATATCGGAAAACACGAAGAAAAAGATAAAGGACGAGAAAAATCTTCAATTCTTGCTTGTGCGACTGAAGCCGTTTTTGGTGCGGTATTTAAATCATTAGGTTTTGATAAAACAAAAAAATTTATTTTTGATATTTATAATTCAATTCAAATTGATATTGATTATATTTTGCACATGCATAATGCAAAAGAACTTTTACAACAATATACTCAGGCAAAAAATAAAGATTTACCTGAATATAAGATTATCAAAGAGTTTGGACTTGCACATGATAAGACTTATGAAGTCAGTGTAAATTATGAAAATAAAATTTTAGGAACAGGTGTCGGTAAAACGAAAAAAGATGCCGAAAAAGAGGCCGCATATAATGCGATAAAAGAACTTAAAATAATTTAGGAGTTAATTATGCATAAAATTATTGTTGCACCATCAATATTATCAAGCGATTTTGCGAATTTGGAAAAAGAAATACATTTGTTAAAAGAAAACGGTGCCGATTGGGTTCATATAGATGTTATGGACGGACATTTTGTTCCCAATTTGACAATCGGAGCACCTGTTGTTAAAGCAATCAGAAAAGTTACCGACTTGCCGTTAGATGTACATTTAATGATTGAAAATCCTGAAAGATATATATCTGATTTTGCAAATGCGGGTTCGGATATTATAACTTTTCATTATGAAGCAACAAAAGAAAGAACTGCTGAAGTAATTAATTTAATTAAATCATTTGGCAAAAAAGTCGGAATTTCTATTAAACCAAAAACTATGGTAAAAGAAATAGAACAATATATTAAAGATGTTGATATGGTTTTAATTATGACGGTTGAACCAGGTTTCGGCGGACAAGCATTTATGCAAGATTGTGCAGATAAAATAAAAGAAATAAATTCTGACGTAATAATAGAAGTTGATGGCGGAATAAATGCAACAACGGCTGAATATTGCAAACAATTAGGAGCTTGTGCTTTGGTTGCAGGTAATTATGTATTTAAAAGCACGAACATGAAAGAAGCTATTGCATCATTGAGGTGAATATGATAATTTCAAACGGGTTGGTAGAGCAACATATTCACGGTGCTTTCGGAGTCGATTTTATGAATTGTACTTGCTCCGAATTGTTATTTGTTGCGGAAGAATTGATAAATTATGGAGTTTGTGCGTTTTTCCCCACTATAATGACAGATGATTTAAATATTATCAAAGACAGAATTGCTTTAATAAATGAAGCGAAAAAAAAACAGAATGATAAAATGGCGCAAATTGTCGGAATACATCTGGAAGGTCCGTTTATAAACCCTGAAAAATCGGGGATACACAATAAAAAATTTATATTACCGTTAGATGTAAATCTTTATAAAAAAATAGATGATGAAATAATAAAAATTATAACGATTGCTCCTGAACTTGATAAAACCGGAAATTTTATTGATTTTTTAAAAACAAAAAATATTAAAATTTCAATGGGACATTCTCTTTGTTCAAATTTATCGGATTGTAATCAAGTAACTCATTTATATAATGCTATGGGTGCTTTTTCTCACAGGGGTAATTCTTCTGTCGTTTCGGCATTATCTTGTGAAAATATTTTTTGTGAAATTATTGCTGATTCCATGCATATTAATGATGAAGTTTTAAATTTAACATTTAAATTAAAATCGCCTGATAAGATTATTTTAATAAGTGATGCGTTGCCGTTAGCACATAGTACTAAAACACAAATGATTTTTTCAGGTGAAACAATATACAATAAAAACGGCAAACTTGTAAATAAAGACGGTGTTTTTGCCGGCAGTTCATTATTATTGTGTGATATTATAAAAAATCTTGCGGATAAAAATATTTTGGATTTAGAAACCGCAATAAAATGCGGTTCTGATAACATATTAAAATATCATAATATTAAAAATAAATTACAAATATATTGGGAAAATAATAAAATTTCAAAAACGGAATTTATTTAAAACAGTTATAATTTAATTGTTAATTTAAATTTTTAAATATAAATTTTAAAAGAAATGACTTTATAATATGAAAAGAAATAAAATTGATGATTTACAAAAAATAGAATTGTCTTTAAAAGAAAAAAAAGAATTTTTTAATTCGTTTTATTTCCTTTATTCTTCGGGACATCCTGTTATGGATGTATTTCAGCTGATTATGACTTCAAGTTCGAATGTTAAAATTAAATTTATTTGTAAAAAAATCTTACGAAAAATTCAGAAAGGTTATTCTTTAAAAGAATCTTTAAGTGAAGTTGCGGCAATATTAGGCTATGCATATACAATGTTAATCGTAGCGGGTGAATCATCAGGAAAACTGGATGATATTTTAAAGAACATAACAAAAAATATTTCAAGAGAAGAAAATCTTAGAAGTACAATAATTCAAGAATCAATATATCCTGTGATAATGCTGATATTTGCTATTTTTGTATTTTTATTATTTAAACTCTTTATAATGAAAATTTTTAAAATGGCTATAGAGGGTGATATGCCGTCAGATATACCCGCAATGCTTTTTGGGGCGATATTTCAAATAATTATGATATTTATTTTGTTTACATTCATAATAATTGCACTATTTAAAAATAAACAAATTTTAAATACAATAAAAGATTTTGCTTTTAAATCAAAAGTATTGAATAATTTTGTTAAATCATATTTATTTATTAATTTCTTTTCCGTGTTATCTTTAGCTTATGAAGCAGGAATTACCGTTGCAGAATCGGTAATACTTGCCAATTCAATAATTAAAATTAAAGATTTAAACAGAAGAATTAACAAATCACAAAAAATGATAGAAACAGGCTCTAATGTTACTACAGCCTTTATTGCTTGCGGAATATTTCCCGATAATGTTATTTCTCAAATTGCAACAGGTGAAAAATCAGGTGAGTTGGGAAAAATGTTTGCAAATATATCTAATGTTTATGAAAAAAAATTAGAATTGATTTTTAGTATTATAAAAAAAGCACTTGCACCAATAATGCTTGTAATAGTTGGTATCTCAGTCGGTTATGTTGCATATATGGGATATAGCGAATATTACAAAAGTTTATTAGGAATGTTTTAATTATAAATAACGTTTTCTTTCTTCGCCTTCCACTCCTGCATATAACTCAATATATTGTTTAGCAGGACTCGATTCAACTTTTGTCAAAAGAACTTCTTCAATTTGAAAAAATCCGACATCTGATGACATTTCTATATCAATTTTTATTGGTTTATTTTCACCGTGTTTAATGCCAACATAAGTAATTGCATTAGCGGAATATTTATGAATATCACCGACTTTCGGAGCTGAATGAATAGATAACGGAATTCTTGCTCTTCCTTTTGTCATATCACAACCATCCGCAATTAATATAATACCTGCTTCAAGTGAATGAATTTTTCTTGTAGACATGTGTCCTATTATTGCTTCAACCGCTAAAGATTTAATTACTACTTTTCTTTTAATGTCATTTTTAAAAATTGCGTTTAATGCTCTGTCAATAATGGGAAGTGCTAATATAACGGACATTTCTTCATGACCTTGTCTGCCTGTCATCATGCCCAGATCATGCATTAAACCCGCAATGACAAGCGCACAAATACTGTCTTCAAAAGTTCCTATTTCTTCTGCTTCCAAAGAAGTTTTTATGCCGCAATCATGTAATATCGTTAACATTTTTATGCAGTTAATAACAACTTGTTTCATGTGAACGGGACCGTGGTCATTAAAGCCTAATCGTTTTATGGATACATTATTTGCGTATTCTTGCATTTCTTGTAATTCTTCATCTGCAATTAAGTATTTTACAAGTTCTTCACAAATCGGAAACCTTTTTAATTTTTCTGAAATTTTTGCTTCTACCGCTATTTCTTTAACTGATTTCATAATGTAATCCTACCTTTTATAAATATTATACTCTATTTTTGAAAAAAATTTATACCCGAGTGCGCAAAAAATATTATTACAAGTTTTAAGTAAAGTGTAAAATACGGAAGGGGTAAAAAATGAATATTAATTTTGGTTCGACTTACAGAGTAGAAATATCTCAAACAGGTGTAAACAAAGCAAAAAAGGCGAAATTAAAAGAACTTGCAACTAAATATGATGCACTTATCAGTTCTTCAAAAGACGGTTTTTTCAGAGTATCTCTTCCGAATGAAGATGATATAAAATTTGAAAAAGATTTAAAAAATATCGGTTATAAACAATATCAAAAATTTGAAGCGGAAAATTTGAACAAAAATGAAATAGATGCTTACATTAAAAAAAATCTTCCTCAAGGAAATTATGAACAATACGGAAAACAAAAAGAGGGTATGCCAAAGAAAAAACGTTTATATTGTTAATTTTAATTAAATAATTTAAAAAAAAGTTTTTAAATTATTTACATTATGTTAATATATAATTATGTTGACTGGAGAAACGGAATTCCGTTTCTTTTTTATTTACTGAATAATCAAAAACGCACAATGAAAAAATAAG
>CAZGRH010000015.1:0-17722 GCA_964527005.1 uncultured Muribaculaceae bacterium
TAACTGCGGTTGAAACAAGATGTCCGTTAATTTTTCCGACACCGCAAACTATAGCTTCATTCATGTTAGTTTTGGCTTTTGCTTGCGCTATCCTTTTTTTATAACTTTCCGTATCGGTAAAATCAAGCGGGTCTGCCGTTGTTATATTTGTGAATAACTCTTCAAATGAACCCTCATCAAAAAGTTGGTTAATACGTGTTCTTGCATTTATTCTAAAATGGTAATTACATTTGGGGCATACATTCAAATTTTCTTCAACATCTTTTTTGTGAAGTTGTGAATTACAATTATAACATTTTACCCATAACTTACCTATATTGTCATCTATTTGAGTTTCTTGGTTTCTTCTTGCAATTTGCATTTCTTTTCTTTGATTAAACCAATCCTTTACTGTCATAAAAGACTTCCTCCGTAATTGTCTGCATAATTGCTGCTAATTCATTATACTATAAATATGTATGAAGTTTATATACAAGTGTTTATGTGCGGTAAATTACATTCTGTCAGGCGCACTCACCGCAATTAATTTCATTGCCGATTTTAAGATTATTGTAACCGCATAAACAATTGAAAGCCTTGCAATCATAAGATTTTTATCATCCACCAATACTTTTGAAAATGCGTAAAATTGATGGAAATTTGCAGCTAACTCTTGTAAATATTTAGTTAATAAATAAGGTGTTCTGTTTTTTGCAGCATTTTGAACAACAAATTTAAATTCTTCCAGTTTTAAAATTAATTTTTTTGTTGTTTCAATCGCTTTTTCGTCTGTTTCCGTCCAAAGTATTTCATAATCCGTATTTTTTAGATTTTTAATTATTTCTTCCAAATTACAAACCGACGCTGATTGAACATTTTTATTTACAATATCAAATTTTTGTTCTGTTGCGTTTCTAAGTATTGAACAAGCTCTGGCATGAGCATATTGAACATAAAATACCGGATTTTCATCTGTTTTTGATTTTGCTAATTCTACATCAAAATCTAATGTTGTATCAATACTGCGCATAATCATCCAATATCTTGTTGCATCAACTCCAACATCTTCAATAAGATCATCAAGGGTAATCATTTTGGTTCTTTTACCCATTCTTACTTCTTCTCCGTTAATAACCAAATTTACAAGTTGTCCCAATAATACTTCCAAAGAATTCGGATTATATCCCAAAACTTCAATAGCTGCACGCATTCTCGGGATATATCCGTGATGATCGGCGCCCCAAATATTTAATAAAATATCAAAACCTCTTTGTAATTTGTCAAAATGATAAGCAATATCAGCAGTTAAATAAGTATATGCACCGTCTGTCTTTTTTATAACCCTGTCTTGATCATCTCCGTATTTAGAAGAAGCAAACCATAACGCTCCGTCTTTTTCGTACAGAACATTTAATTTTCTTAATTTTTCAATGCATTCTTCTACTTTCCCCTCTTCATGAAGTGTTAATTCGCTAAAATAATTATCAAAATGTGTGTTAAAATTTTCCAATAATTCTTTTTGCAAACTTAACATTTTAAGTCTTGGATATTTTGATAAATATTTTAAATCTTCAAAATTAAATTCATTTACGAAATTATCTTTTATTGCCTGTGCTTTTTGCGGCTCATTCTGTACAAATTCTTTTGCAACAGGAATTAAATATTCGCCGGTATAATAATTTTTCGCTTCTGTTTCATCAACGGGAAAATCAATATCCGTATTTAATTCTTTCAAAATTCTGATGTAAAGTGATTTTCCCAGTTTTTGTATTTGACTGCCAGCATCATTTATATAAAACTCTTGAAATACATCATAACCCGAGTATTTCATGACGTTTGCCAATGCACTGCCCATCGCCGCCCATCTTCCGTGACCGATATGAAAAGGTCCTGTCGGATTTGCGCTTACATATTCCAATATAACTTTTTTATTTTTACCTTGATTATTTTTTGCATAATCAAGTTCTTTTTCATTAATTTCAACAAGCACATCATTTAATAATTTTGAATGCAATTTGAAATTAATAAAACCCGCTGCAATATTTACATCAAAGTCATCTTTTTCTATCTGCTCGGCAATCATTTCCGCAATTTTAACAGGCGGAAGTTTTGCATATCGTGCTAAAGAAGATACGTTTACCGCAAAATCACCGAATTGCACATTTTTAGGAACTTCAACCTGAAAACAGAATTCGTCATCCTGTTTCATTTGCCCTAAACTTCCTGATTTTACAAGTTTTATAGTTGCTTCGGTGACTTTGTTTAAAAAATATTCTTTTAACATATCTTTGCTTTCTTAGTTAACTATTTATAAAATACTTATCTAATATAGCAAAAACATACAATTTTTTAAATTCTAAGAAGTAACCTCGATTTGTTCTTCTATAATGCGTTGGAATAAATCAACAGATTCTTCTAAATTATCAACATCATCAATAATATTTTTGATTTGAAATTCAGCTTCCTTTTCTGCATAATCCTTAATCGTTACTAATGTACTCATTTACATCTCCTAGTTTTATTACAAAGAGTATATCGGCTATTTTGATTTTAAACTTTAATTCTTTTGCAATTTTGTAACAAATTGTAAAACATATAAAAAACACATTAAAAAAGGCAATAAAAAAAAGAGTAAATTTTATTTATTCAAACAAAATTTCACGTCATAATTTTACTGTTTATCGCATTTTTTAAATATTGAGCGTATAAAATATAATAGACGCACAAACAGATAAATTTACCGATTCAACATTATTTGCCATTTCTAATCTTATATTTTTATCTGTTATATTTATTAATTCCGAACATAACCCTTTTGCTTCAGAACCGAACATTACAATAAAATTTTCTTCTTTATTGCAATCAGAAATTAAAAGGTTGTTTTCTTTTGAAAGAGTTGTTGCAATAAAAGAATAATTTTGAAAATATTTTTTTAACTCTTCAACATTTTTTATGTTAATAATCGGAATTTTAAAAAAATTGCCCGCAGTTGAACGTATAACCTTTGAAGAATATAAATCCGTACAATTCCCAAAAAGAATAATTCCTTCAATGCCGAATGCAGCAGCACTTCTGATAATAGTTCCGAGATTTCCGGGGTCATTTACCGAATCTAACAGTGCAATTCTTTTTAATTTTACAAAATTTTTAATATCGTAATTTTTCTTTTTGGCGATTGTTAAAACATCACAAGGCGTTGATGTCGTAGATATTTTTTTCATAACATTTTCAGTTGTATATGTTATTTTTATATCGTTTTTTTTCAATTTATATCCGTTTATTGCAATTATTTTGCATATTTCCGTATCGGAATTCAAAAATTCTTCTAATGCTTTTTCTCCCTCAGCTAAAAAAAGTGATTTTTCATCACGATATTTTTTTTGATGAAGTTTTATGATTTCTTTAATTTCATTATTCGACAGTTCGTTTATTGAATGCATGAATTCGCCTGCCATTTTATATAATAATATTTTTCGGTATCGTTTAACATTGATAAATCAACAAGTTTTATTTCGTATGGAAATTTAGAAAAAGAATGAAGTACGAACTTATCTTCTTCCCAAGTAGGATAAACCGTATTTTCAAGTCTTATTCCGCCCCAATTTTCTTTGTAAACCCCGGGCTCAATCGTAAAAACAGAATTTTCCGATATTTTAATTTTACTGACACTTGAAGATGAAACAATCGGCGGATTTTCGTGTACGCAAATTCCGACTCCGTGTCCTGTAGAATGAGAAAAAACGCAATCTTGCGGCGCTGACTTTTCAATTATATCACGTGCGGTTTTATCAATATCGAAATAAGATGATTTCTTTTTGTAAAAATTCAAATAAGCATTTAATTGTGCTTTTAACACGGAAGTATAAGCAACTTTTTGTTCATGAGTTGCTTCACCTTTTATAAAAGTTCTTGTCGTATCGGTGGCATATCCGCCCTCATAATATCCTCCGAAATCAACAAGCAACAAATCACCGTTATTTACCATTTTTTCTTTAGAAGGTGAAGAATAATGAATAATAGAAGAATTCGTTCCTGCCGCAACTATCGGTTTGAAGCTTAATGATAAAGCGCCGTTGTCTTTTAATGCGTTTACCAATGCCTCATAATAATCGTATTCCGAATAAATTGTTTCGGAATTTATCATTTCATATACTGTTTTTAAAGCTTCATCAGAACGCTCAAAACATTTTTTCAAATGAAAAATTTCATTTTCATTTTTTATTGTTTTAAACAAATGTAATTGACTTGCTAATAAACGATTATTGGGGTTTATAAGATTATAATCATGAATTGTTAAATGCGTTTCATCTATGAATAAAACTTGTTTATCAATATTTTTTAAATCATTTTCGAAATCACAACTCGGCAATTGCTTAAAATTAACACCAATAAACGGTAAATTGCAATCCGAATATACAGTTACTCCTTTTTCGGTAATTATAGCTTTTGCCGGAAAAATCGCACTGTAATCAAAACTGTAAGAACGCAAATTTGTTAAATAAGCAATATCTTCAAGGGCAGTAGTTAATATTGAAAATTTTTCTCCCGCATATTTTTTTATTGTTTCAAATTTAGTATCTGCATTTATTCCCGCAATATCATCAGGCACTTTAAAAATTTCAAAATTTATCGGCTTGATTTTATCTTTTTTTTGTTCCTGTATCGGATCAAAATTAAATAATCTGATAGTTGAATTTTTCGCACTAAGATTTTTTTCTAATGATTCATAAAATTTTTTTGAAGTTTTAGTCGCAATAATTCCAAGTTTAAAATATGCAGGTATATATTCCGTTAAAGCAGCCAAATAAGATTTCCCCAAGGGTATTTTTACAACTTCAATCTTCTCGTGATTAACCTGAAAATCCGCTTGTTCATGGTATCTCGAGTCTACAAAAAGATATACTTTATCTTGTGTAAATAATACATCCCCCGTAGAACCCGTAAAACCCGTTAAATAATATCTTGAATTTTGTTCTAACATATTATATTCAACTAAATATTCATTGGTTGAATTAATAATTATTCCGTCAAGACTGTTTTTTTGTAAAAAATCTTTTAACTGCTCTATTAAATCCATTAGTCTTTTTTATCCGTCAAATATATTAAATGATAACCGAATTGTGTTTTAATGGGATTTGACACTTCGCCAACTTCCATTGAAAAAGCAGCATCTTCAAATTCTTTAACCATTTGTCCGTAAGTAAAATATCCTAAATCACCACCATTTTGACCTGACGGGCAAAGAGAAACTTCTTTTGCAACAACAGCAAAATCTTTGCCGTTTACAATTTCTTCTCTCAATTTTTTTGCTTCTTCCTCTGTTTTTACAAGTAAATGACTCGCTTTTACAAATGTTGTCATAGTATTCTCCTTTTTTATGAAGTATATCACGTTCAATCTTTTTGAACAATTGCTTATAAAAGCAAATTTGCGTATGTTAAAAATTCTTTTGCAAGTTTCACATTATGTACTCGATGAATATTAACTCCTTTTAATGCTAATATTGCAGTATAAAGTGCAGTTGGAATATCCGTTTCTTCACAAAATAAATTAAAAGAATTTTGCATAAATGATTTCCTTGAAATTCCCGCAAGAACAGGTCTTTTTAATGTTTTAAATTCTTCCGTTCTTTTTAATAATTCGAAATTGGTATTTTCGGATTTCCCAAACCCTATTCCTACATCTATTATAGAATTTTTATGTCTTATCATTTTTATTTTTTCATGCAAAGAAAAATAAATTTCTTCTATCGGGTCATTAATCGTAAAATCATTGCTTATTGCAGGAACTTTGTTTGAATGCATTATTACTATCGGCAAATTTAATTCATTGACATAATTTAACAAATTATTATCATTTAGCATAGAAACATCATTTATTATATTTGCACCTGCTTCAATTGCGGCTTTTGCGGTTGCATAGTTTCGTGTATCAATGCTTATCGGAATTTTTATATTGTTTTTTCTTATTTTTTCTATTAATGGAATCGTTCTTTTAATTTCTTCTTCCGTTTGAACCGGAATTGCATTCGGTCTTGTCGATTCTCCGCCTATATCTATTATATCGGCACCTTGCTCAATAAGTTCATTTACATGTTTATATGCTTTTTCAATATTAAAATATAAACCTCCATCGGAAAAAGAATCGGGTGTAACATTAACAATCCCCATTATATAAGGTTTTTTCCAATCAAAAATTCTATCGGATAAAACCATTGGTTCTATTGTATCAGATAATAATTCTTCAATTAATTTTGAAACTTCTTTTAATCTGAACGGTTGTATTTTTAGCTTTTTTGATAATTTTTTTAGTTGGGCAATAGTAGCAAAGATAATTGCATTTGTGTATTCGCATTTACATATAATGGTATTTTTATCGACAGCGCAATCAAACCCCAAAGACAAACATAATTGTTTCAATATATTTGCTTCATGCGGTTTTAAACCGAATAACTTATAAGAACAACCTTTATATTTATTCTTAGCAACAGAAATGTAGCTTTCATCAAAATTTATTGCGTGCAGTTCTTTTTCAATATCTTGATTTGATAATTTTAATATTAAATTTTCCATGATTTGATTATAAAAAAAACGAACTACTTTGTGTAGTCCGTTTTTGTTTTTTGTATTTATTTTTAAGCTAACGTTTCAATAATACCGTTAAGTATGTTCATATTTTGTGCAGCGGCTTTGTATGCGTTAATGTTTTTATCAGCGATATCTCTTACACCGTCTTCGTTTGAATCTACAGATACTACTTGTCCGCCGGCAATAAGTGCTGCGGCACCGCCTGCTACGTTCATTAAGATTTTTTCAGCACCAAATTTATTAAATAATGCGGTTGCTTTATCATCAACGAATGTTGTAGCTTTTTCAACACCTTTTCCGATTGTAGGTATAACTTTTACATTTTTGCTTGCCATTTTACCTGCTTGTTTTTTTACGAAATCAGTTCCTTTTCTTGCTGCTTTTCCCATTGCATCGGGAGCTTTAGGGAACATATTCATTGCAGTTGCAGCAGCTGCTTTACCTAACATATATGTTGTAGCTATTGCACCAGCAACAGAAACCGCAGTTGCTACAGGTGATTTTTTATTGATATCTTTTTTGCTTGATTCAAAATTGTCTGCTAATTGCTTTGTTGAATTCGCAATATTTTCGGCAAGTTCAACACTGGGCATATTTTCACTTTGTCCAAATGATGTTCTGTGTGTTGTGTTTGCATAATTTACAGCAGAAATGTTCATGCTTATTTCCTTCTTTCACTTTTTTCTTATTGTACTATAACTTAAAACCATAAATAAAAAAAGTTGCTAATTCTTAATAAAAAAATTTCAAAATTTTACATTCGTTAACAAAAAAAATTAATAAAAGATTAATATAATATAAATTAAATATTTATATGTTAAAATTTTTTTAAATGATAAAAATATTTATTGGAGATAAGGGATAATGATTGATTTTTTGGTTAAGTTATTGGGTGATCCGAATAATAATAAAATAAAGAAAATGATGCCTGTAGTTGAACACATTAATGCATTGGAAGAAGAATTCTCAAAACTTTCCGATGATGAATTAAGAGCAAAAACTTTAGAATTTAAAAAAATATTATCGGAACGCCAAAAATCCGATGATTTAAAACAAGACAGACTATTAGAAAAACATGTTTTGGACGGTATTTTACCTGAAGCTTTTGCAACAGTCAGAGAAGCGGGGAAAAGAGTCTTAAATATGCGCCATTTTGATGTCCAGTTATTAGGCGGTATATTTTTACATGAAGGACAAATCGCCGAAATGCGTACAGGTGAAGGTAAAACTCTTGTTGCAACTCTTCCCGCATACTTAAATGCGCTTACGGGAAAAGGAGTTCACATTGTAACCGTAAATGATTATCTTGCGCAACGTGACAGTGAATGGATGGGCAAAATCTTTAAATTCTTAGGACTTTCCGTAGGTGTTATTTTGTCAGGCATGAACGGTTTTGATGATTTTCAACGCAAAAGAAATGCTTATAATTGTGACATAACTTACGGTACGAATAATGAATTCGGATTTGATTATTTGCGTGATAATATGGCAGTTACAGTAGAGCAAAAAGTTCAAAGACCTTATAATTACGCAATAATCGATGAAGTTGACAGTATTTTAATTGATGAAGCAAGAACCCCCTTAATTATAAGCGGTCGTTTGGATAAATCCGCAGAACTCTACAGAACAATGGCGGCAGTTGCTCCGCAGCTTGAAAAAGTTAAACATTATGAAGTTGATGAAAAAAATAAAAATGTTATTTTAACGGAAGATGGTATTGATAAAGCTCAAGCTATTTTAAATATAAAAGACTTGTTTGACATTAACAATCAATATGCACACCACTTATTACAAGCATTAAAAGCAAAAGAACTTTTTCATTTAAATACAGATTACGTTATTAAAAATGGCGAAGTTATGATTGTTGATGAATTTACGGGGCGTTTAATGGAAGGCAGACGCTGGTCAGACGGTTTACATCAAGCGGTTGAAGCAAAAGAAGGAGTAGCTATTCAAGACGAAACTCAAACTCTTGCAAGTATTACATTTCAAAATTTATTCAGATTATATCCGAAATTAGCAGGCATGACCGGTACCGCAATGACAGAAGAAGCAGAATTCGGTAAAATTTATAATTTAGAAGTTACAAGAATTCCCACAAAC
The DNA here is from genome assembly GCA_964527005.1 of uncultured Muribaculaceae bacterium. GTDB lineage: Bacteria > Cyanobacteriota > Vampirovibrionia > Gastranaerophilales > Gastranaerophilaceae > Avigastranaerophilus. The sequence goes on from CAZGRH010000015.1 coordinate 8,670, forward strand.
AAAACTGATATAAGAGTTAATTATCCCGATGTAATATATAAGACCGAACGTGTTAAATATAATGCGGTTGTTAACGAAATTATAGAAATGCACAAAAAAGGCAGACCTGTACTTGTTGGTACAATAAGTATAGAAAAATCCGAATTGGTATCCGAATTATTAAAACAAAAAGGCATTAAACATAATATTTTAAATGCGAAACACCACGAAAAAGAAGCATACATAATTGCACAGGCAGGCAGATTCGGAGCGGTTACGATAGCAACAAATATGGCAGGACGTGGTACCGATATTTTACTTGGCGGTAATCCCGAGTATTTGGCGAAAGAAGAATTAGCAACAAAAAATATTACTCCCGACAATCCTGATTACGAAAATATTAAAAATGAAATTTTAAAAAATACAAGAAAAATAACAGAAGAAGAACACAAAAAAGTTGTAGAACTTGGCGGACTTCACGTTATAGGAACGGAAAGACATGAATCCCGCCGTATAGATAATCAACTTAGAGGTCGTGCGGCAAGACAAGGTGACCCCGGTTCTACAAGATTTTTCTTGTCATTAGAAGACAGTTTAATGCGAATTTTCGGCGGACAACAAATAATGGCATTAATGAATTCTTTTAACATTGAAGAAGATTTGGCGATTGAAAATGCTTTAATTACCCGTCAAATAGAAAGTAATCAAAAAAAAGTCGAAACATTCCATTTTGATGCAAGAAAAAGCGTTCTTGAATATGATGATGTTATGAATTTGCAACGTGAAAAATTCTATGCACAAAGAAACAGAGTTCTTGAAAATACCGATTTGCATGAAGATATTACATATATGATAGAAAGAGAAGTTGACAGAATTCTCAAATCATATATTGCGCCGGGAATGAATCCTGATGAATATATTAATGAAGATTTGGTATCTTTGGTTAAAGAACTTCATTCCGTTGTTCCCCAACTTCAAAATTTAGAAGTAAAAGACATACAAGGGGTCAAGTTTGAAAATGTGTATTTAAAAATTCGAGATATGGTAATTGATATATACAAAGAGCATGAACAAAATATGGTTAATTTTTATAATTCGGTTGCTCAACAATATGATATCGGACACAAAGAAGAAAAAGCATTCAGCTCCGATAATGTAATGAGGAATTTGGAAAAAGACATTTTGCTCAGAGTCGTTGATAATAAATGGATTGACCATTTGCATAATATAGATATGTTAAGAGATGGTATCGGATTAAGAGCATACGGACAACAAAATCCTTTATTGGAATATAAAAAAGAAGCCTATGATTTGTTTAATAACATGATGTTTGAAATTCAAAGTGATACGGTTAAGCATTTATTCAGAACAAAATTCGGCATTCAAATTATTTCTCCCGAACAAATAAATATGCCGGATGAAACAATTATGATGGAAAATAAGGACGAAGAAAATTAATGATTTTAATCTACAATATTGTATTAATTACTTTAGCAATTATTTTATTACCTGTTATTTTGATTGCGTTTGTTATTCAACCAAAATTCAGAGCCGGATTTAGGAATAAAATCGGATTTTATAAATTTGATAACAAAAACAGAAAAACAACCGTTTTTCATGCCGTATCCGTAGGTGAAGTAAATGCGATAAAAGAACTTGTAAAACAATACAGATTAAAACATCCCGATGAAAATATAGTCGTTACAACAACCACAAAAACAGGGCAAGAAATTGCGAATAAAACTCTATCTCAATATACCGATAAAATAACTTATTATCCTTATGATTTTTTCTTTAGCGTTTTATCGTTTTTAAATACATTTAAGCCTGAAAAAATTATTATTGCGGAAACGGAAATTTGGCCTTGTGTTGTCAGTATCGCAAAATTAAAAGGAATAAAAACTTACACGGTAAACGGAAGAATATCACCGAAATCTTTTAACGGATACAAAAAAATCAAATTATTCTTAGCGCCGATTTTAAACAAATATGAAAAAATATTTATGCAATCAAAAGATGATGCTCAAAGAATGATTAATATGGGAGCAAATCCTCAAAATGTAGAAGTGATGGGAAATTTAAAATTTGACATTTCTCAAAATTTACAAGAAGAAGAATTATTAAGATTAAAACAAGAATTAAAAACAAATAAATACAGACTTTTTATCGGTGCCAGTACGCACAAAGGTGAAGATGAGATTGTTTTAAATGCGTTTAATTCAATAAAAAATAATTATGATGATGCAAAATTACTGCTTGTTCCCCGTCATCCTCAAAGGTATGATGAAGTATCGGAGTTATTAAATATCTCTGGCTACAAGTGGGGGAAACGTTCAAATAACGATAATTTTGATAATAATGAAATTATATTGCTTGATACAATGGGTGAACTTTCAAAATTGTTTGCACTTTGTTATATCGCATTTATTGGCGGTAGCTTTTCTTCTACAGGAGGACATAATCCGCTTGAAGCAAATATTTGGGAAAAACCCGTTATTTCAGGAGCTTGCGTTTTCAACTTCAAAGATGTTTATAAAATCGTTACTGACAAAAAATGTGCGGTAATTGTTAATTCAGAAGAAGAATTTAAAAATGAATTGTTATCTTTTTATGAAAACACTCAAAAATATAAAGATTATTGCAAAAATGCAAAATCAGTATTCGAAGAAAATACAGGAGCAATAAATTATATATTGGACAGGGTATAACGGTTCAAAATTAAATTTTTTCAAAGAAAATAACACTATGTGAATTAATTGAAATATAACTGAATTGTTCGTGTATTTTTTCCGGATTTAAGAACCTGCCCTCGCTACCATATCTTATATCATCCGTATTTAAAATTTCTCTCCATTGACCTTTCGGAAAAAGAATACCCATTTTTTTATAACTTTTATTTGAAAAATTTGAAACAGAAAACACTTCATTGTAAATTTTTCGACAATAAATTGTATGAATATCATTACTTTCGTGAACTGTAGTTTTTTCTGTTTGTCCCGAAGATAAAGCTATATTTTTTTCATTTAATCTGTTTAAATCTGATATTAAATTTTCCACGGATTGATTGATATACTTATATTTTTGAGCAACTTTTATGGAAGTTAATTTAGAATCCATAAACGCACTTATTCCGGGTTTATACCCTTTTTCTTCCAATGATGGCTCAGGACCGGTTGAAAATTTTCTAAAAAATTTAAAATATGCTATCGAACCTGATTCATCACCTTGAAAAATCATTTTTGGTCCGGGAATTGAATATATTTTTGCAATTGCCATATTATGCATTTTTATAGCTTTTTTATAAGCAATATAAATTTCATTAACAGAAAAATATTTTGTTAAATTATTTTTTTTATAAAATTCAACTCTTGCATGTTCCGACATTTTTTCAAGTTCACCGGATAAAAATGAAACCAGAATTCTTTGTGCCGAATGTGCCGCAATTTTACATTTTAAAGTTCTGGCACAATCACAAACACAATTGTAAAGGTTAAGTTCATTTGTCATTATTTTAGTTATTAATCTTGTACCGTCAATATTTCCGATTTCATCATGACTCATCGAATATTTAACTCTTGTTTGTGCGGCTCTTATTGAATAATCAAAAGCAGCTAAACTTTTAATTCTGCAATCCCAACTTCCTAAAACAGAAGCTGCAATTTGTTTATGAAACAAAAAATCCCATTCGGTATTAAATCCTAAATTAGAAAGTGATACATTATTATTTTTTATTTTATTAATAAAATCTTCATGCATTAATTCATTTGCTTCAATTTCACTTTGTGAAAACGGATTTGTAACTCGACTGTCATTATCTCTTCCGTCTTCTGCAATTAAAAAAGCGTGCGGACAATGATAATTTAATTCGGCTATCATTTGTTTCATTGTAAAATCACTGCACATAAATTTTGTCATATCAACTCTAAGCCCGTCGCAATGATAGTTTATAAGCCAATTTAACGCAGCTCCGATTATAAAATCCCTTACAAACGGACTAAATTCATCTTTTTCAAAATTAAATTTATAACCGAAACAATTTTCACCCTCAATATAAGGACCGGTTTGTGGCAATTGTGCAATATCAGGACCTAAATGATTTGGAACAATATCCATTATTACGTTTAATCCGAGTTTATGTGCATGATTAATGAATTCTTTAAGCTCATCAGGAGTTCCATAAGTATGATTTGGTGCATATTTATCAACTCCATCGTATCCCCAGTTAAAAGAATATGTATTTTCTACGGGCATTATTTCTATTGCATTAAAATGAAGTTCGGCAATATTTTTTAATTTACTTTTTGCAGCTTTAAACGTACCCTCTTTTGTAAAAGTTCCTATATGAAGCTCATAAATTCTAAGATTATCAACCGGTAAAAGTTTGTTTGTTTCATTTGCTATTCTGCTGATTTTACGTGGATTATTATTACAAACCCATTTTGAATCCGTCCATTTGTATGTTAAATGGTTATATAATCTTGACCATTTAAAATAAGAATCTTGCCACATGGAACAAGGGTCTTTTACGGAATACTCTTTTTCTTGTCTTTCAATTATAAAACGATATCTGTCACCGGAATTTATTTCTTCTTTCGGTAAAAAACATTGCCAAATACATTTTGACGTTTTTGTCATTTCGTATTTTTTTGACTGTGAATGTTTTCGTTTTATTTCTATTGTTATTTTTTTTATATCATTATATGCAAATAATTTAACATTACAATTCTTTTCACAGTCAAAAAAAGCACCGAAAAACTTATTCCACGTATTATGTATACAGGAATAATCATGATAATTTTTGTTCGTAATATTATTAATTTTTGTCATAGTTATATATTTATTTAGTTAATAAAATTGTATTAATTATTTTGAGTTTTGTCTATAATTATTTTATGAAAATTTATAATAAAATAACACAAATTGATAAAAGTTCCATTGCGCTGGGTTTTTTTGACGGCATACATTTGGGACATCGAGTAGTGTTAAAAAATGCAATAAATTTTGCAGCTAAAAATAACTGTAAATCACTTGTCGTAATGTTTAAAGAACATCCGCTTTCATTTTTGTGTAATGAAAAAATTCCAATGATTTTAACTTTAGATGAAAGAATTAAAATTTTGGAAGAAATTGGCATTGATAATTTAATTTTATTGGATTTTGAAAAATATGCCAATATGAAAGCAATTAACTATTTAAAAAATGTTTTAATAGATAATTTTCACCCTTTAGCAATTACAACGGGGTATAATCACTCTTTCGGCTACAAAAAAGAGGGAAATTCTATTTTATTGAAAAACAACAGTAAAAATTTTAATTATAAATATTTTGAAGTTCCTCCGTTTTTAACGGATAACACTGTAGTAAGTTGTACGGAAATCAGAAAACAATTGTCTTTAGGAAATTTTTATTGCGCAAACAAATTACTGGGATATAACTTTTTTATAAAAGGAATTGTTGTAAAAGGTGAGCAATTAGCTGCAAAATTAGGGTTCCCGAGTGCTAACATATATTATCCCGAAGAAAAAGTCAAAATACCGCACGGTGTTTATTTCGTAAAAATTAATTTTGAAGAAAAAGAATATAACGGTATTTTAAACCACGGTTTTGCACCTACAGTTAATAATAATTCATTATTAAAAACAGAAATTCATATTCTTGATTTTTCTGAAAATATATACGGGAAACAAATAAAAGTTTCTTTTATAACAAAAATTAGAAATCAAATGAAATTCTCTTCCGTTGAAGATTTAAAACATCAAATAAATAAAGATATTTCTTTTGTAAATGTATACAAATGTTTTTTAAATAATCAAATTAATTTTTCTTATAAAAATTTTTCGTTTTAACTTTTCTAATTGTGTATTGTGTTGTAGAATTATTATGTAGTTTATTAGGAGATATTATGGCAAATATAATTGAAGGAATGTTTACGGTAAATAATGAAAAATTTTGTATCGTAATATCAAGGTTTAATGAATTTATAGGGTCAAAATTACTTTCGGGCGCAATTGATGAACTTGTAAGACATGGAGTAAAACAAGATAATATTGATGTAATATGGTGTCCTGGGGCTTTTGAAATACCTTTAGTTGCAAAAAAAGCTGCAAAAACAAATAAATATGCAGCAATAATTACATTAGGCGCAGTTATAAAAGGTTCAACAGCGCATTTTGATTATGTGTGTGCCGAAGTTTCAAAAGGAGTTGCAACTGTCGGTTTAGAAACAGGAGTTCCGACAATATTTGGTGTTTTAACATGCGACAACATAGAGCAAGCAATAGAAAGAGCAGGTACAAAAGCAGGTAATAAAGGGGCTGATTGTGCGAAATCTGCTATAGAAACGGTTAATCTTTTAACAAAAATACAGTAAAATAAAATAATTAGTTTAGGAGGTTTAATATGAAAAAAACAAAAGGTATTATTCTTGCAGGTGGTGCAGGAACAAGACTTTACCCTGCATCTTTACCTATTTCTAAAATTTTACTAACGGTTTATGATAAACCAATGATTTATTATCCGCTTACAACTTTAATGCTTGCCGGAATAAAAGAAATTCTTATAATTTCAAATCCTAATGATATTGACAATTTCAAAAAATTACTTGGCGACGGTTCTCAAATAGGTATTTCAATTGAATATGCAATTCAATATGAAACAAAAGGAATCGCCGATTCTTTTATAATTGCGGAAGAATTTATCGGCAATGATAATGTCGCTTTGATTTTGGGAGATAATATTTTCTATGGCGAAGGTTTCTCAGACAGATTAAAAAATATTATGGAAACAAATACCGGTGCTACGGTTTTCGGTTATGAAGTTAAAACTCCCGAGAAATTTGGTATTGTAGAATTCGATAAACAAGGAAATGTCGTATCCATAGAAGAAAAACCTAAAAATCCAAAGTCAAATTTTGCAGTTGTAGGTTTATATTTTTATAATAATAAAGTTGTTGAATATGCTAAAAAATTAAAACCGTCAGCAAGAGGCGAATTAGAAATTACCGATTTAAATAAATTATATTTAGAAAGAAATGAATTGAAAGTTGAACTTCTGAAACGTGGTTTCGTTTGGTTAGATACAGGTTCTTTCGACACTTTGTTGCAGGCAAGTAATTTCGTTCAATCAATGGAATTAAATGCAGGCAAAAAAATCGGTTGTATAGAAGAAGTTGCCATCAGAAAAGAATATATTTCAAAAGAAGAAATATTAAAAAGATTAAATCCCAAAATTAAGAATGAATATTATGAATATTTATTAAATATAAAAGAGGAAAGAGATTAAATGATTTTAGTAACAGGCGGCGCAGGATATATAGGCAGTCATTGCGTTTTGGAACTTTTGAGAAACGGCAAAAATATTGTTATTTTTGACAGTTTGGAAATAGGACATTTAGAAACTGTTGAAACATTAAAATCTCAAAATTTAAAAGGCAAAATAATCGCTTTTGTTAAAGGTGATTTAAAAAATATTTCAGATGTAAGAAAGCTTTTTGAAGAATATTCTTTTTCTGCCGTTGTTCATTTTGCAGCATATTCTCAAGTTGCAGAATCAGTAACAAATCCTCAGAAATATTATAAAAATAATGTTTGCGGAACTTTAAACTTATTAAATACAATGCTTGAACATAATGTAAAAAAAATAGTTTTTTCTTCCACTGCCGCTACTTACGGAAATCCTGTCTACACACCTATAGACGAAAACCATCCGCAAATACCCATAAATCCTTATGGAGAAACTAAACTTGCAATAGAAAAAATTATGGACGAATACAGTAAATTATATGATTTAAAAAGTGTTCGTTTAAGATATTTTAATGTTGCAGGAGCGGATGAAACTTCAATAATAGGAGAATGGCATAATCCTGAAACACATTTAATCCCTAATATATTAAAATCGGTTTTTGATAAAACAAAAACATTCTCTGTTTTTGGTACGGATTACAAAACAAAAGACGGTACTTGCGTAAGAGATTACATTAATATAACCGATCTTATTAATGCTCATTTGCTCGCATTAAATTATTTATTTAACGGTGGCGACACTAATTACTTTAATTTAGGCACAAGTGAGGGAAGTAGCGTAAAAGAAGTTTTTTCCGTATGTGAAAAGATTATAAATAAAAAAATTCCGCTAGAAATAAAAGGTCGCAGGGACGGCGATCCCGATATTTTAATAGCTGATTATTCAAAAGCAAAAAATATTTTAGGTTGGCAGCCAAAAAGAAATTTAAGCCAAAGTGTTAAAACGGCTTATGATTGGGAAAAAATATTAACAAAAAAGCAGTCAAATTAATGACTGCTTTTTATTAAGAACGTTTGATTATACTTTCAAATAGGTTAAACTATAAATAGTTCTTGCATTAGTGATTCAAGTTCAGCTTTTTTGATTTCAGCTTGTTTTGGAGTATCACCGGTTGCTTCAATATAACATTTAACCAATGGTTCAGTACCTGATTTTCTTACAAGCACAGTAGAACCGTCGGTAAGAATTAATTTAACACCGTCGCCACCTTTTTTATAATGCATCATATTTTCACGAACAGCTTGAGAAGCTTGTGCATCTATTTCAAAATTTCTTCCGAGTTTTGTTTCACCTTTAAGCGCATTTTGATATATATTTTCAGCTCTATCCATAATAATTGCTTTTTGTGCGTCATTATTTAATTTTTTGCTGAAATTTGCTAATGCCAATTTTGTAGGTAATTTTTCTTTTACATCTTTTAAAATTTCTGAAATAGGTTTACCTTCCGTTGCAACTAAATCCATTATCAAAGATACTGCTAAAATACCGTCTTTTTCAGGAATATGACCATTGATTGTCAAACCGCCGGATTCTTCTCCTGCAAGAAGAATGTCTTTTCCTTCTTTTCTTACATCAATAATATCTTCGCCGATATATTTAAATCCTACAGGAGTTTCTTTCGCTTCAAATCCGTATTCTTTTGCTAAGTCATCAAGTTGTTTTGAAGTAGCTTGTGAACGAATGATTGTTCCTTGTAAACCTTTATTTTGTGCTAAATGGTAAGAAACTAAAAGTAAAACATCATTTGTTGCAACAAAATTACCGTTTTCATC
>CAZGRH010000016.1:0-17257 GCA_964527005.1 uncultured Muribaculaceae bacterium
ATTTGTGGATTAGTTGTATTTATTCTTAATTAAAAAATCACTTGAATAAAAAGTTCCCCTAACTCAATTTTATGTTTGGAGAACTTTTTTATTTAATTATTATTTATTTCGCAATCTTTCAATAAAAGATTTAAGGTGTTCCATTGCTTTTTTTAAACTATCAAGCGAATAAGCATAAGAAATTCTTAAAAAGCCTTCTCCCGCTTCACCAAATGCACTACCTGGGACAACCGCTACTTTTTCTTCCTGTAAAAGTTTTGTTGCAAATTCTTCACTTGTCATTTTAAATTCTTTTATGCACGGGAATACATAGAAAGCGCCAATAGGTTCAAAACAAGGTAAATTCATTTCTTTAAAAGCATTAAGCAAAAATCTTCTTCTTTGATTATATGCCATGCGCATTTCTTCGACATCATTATCACCGTTTTTCAATGCTTCAACCGCTGCATATTGACTGGTAGTTGGCGCACACATTATTGCAAATTGATGAATTTTTGTCATTTGTTTAATTATTTCTTTTGGTGCGCAAGCATAGCCTAAACGCCATCCTGTCATTGCATAAGCTTTTGAAAAACCGTTTATTAAAATAGTTCTCTCTTTCATTCCGTCAAGTGAAATAATTGATTTATGTTTGCCTTTATAGGTTAATTCCGAATATATTTCATCAGACATAACATAAATATCGTGTTTAATAATTATTTTTGCAATTTCTTCCAAATCTTTTTGTTCCATAATTGCACCTGTAGGATTATTAGGGAACGGTAAAATTAAAATTTTAGTTTTAGGTGTAATTGCAGCTTCAAGCTCTTTTGCCGTAAGTCTAAAGTCATTTTCCGCTTTTAATGTAATAATTACGGGTTTAGCGTTAGCCAAAACCGCACACGGTTCATAAGAAACATAAGACGGTTGCGGAATTATAACTTCATCACCATCATTTACAATCGCTCTAATACCTATATCTATTGCTTCAGAACCTCCGACGGTAACAATTATTTCATTGTTCGGGTCATAATCAATATTTTGAGTTCTTTTAATATAATTTGAAATTTCTATTCTTAAATCTTTTAAACCGGAGTTAGAAGTATAAAAAGTTTTACCTTTCTCGAGTGCATAAATACCCTCGTCACGAATGTGCCATGGTGTATCAAAATCAGGTTCACCAACTCCTAATGAAATTACTTCTTTCATTTCGGCAACCAAATCAAAAAACTTTCTTATTCCTGACGGTTTAATATTTAATACTTTGTCGGACAACCCCTTCATGGTGTAATAATCTCTCTTTCATCAGATTTTTTTTGAGAGAGAATTGTTCCGTGATCTTTATATTTTCTCAATATAAAATGAGTACCCGTACTAAGAACACTATCTAAAGTAGATAATTTTTCAGATACAAACTTAGCAATTTCTTTTAAAGATTTTTCTTCTAAAATAACAAGCAAATCAAAGCCGCCTGATATTAAATATACGGCATGAACTTCAGGATAATTGTAAATTCTTTCCGCAATTTTTTCAAAGCCTTGTCCTCGCTGCAAAGTAACTTTTACTTCTATCAATGCCGTTACTTTATCAATAGAAGTTTTTTCCCAGTCTATCAATGTATGATAACCGCAAATTACACCTTCTTTTTCAAGGTTTTCTAATTCGTTTAAAACATCTGTTTCATCTTTATTCAGCATTACCGCTAAATCTTTTATGCCAATTCTGCTGTTTTTTTCAATAATCGAAAGTAGTTCTTCTCTCATAGTTCACTCGTAATCTTTTGTTCTCTTTCTATTTTAACACGGTCAATTTCTTTTTGTAACTTTTCATTTAAAACTTCAACAACGGAAGTCCAATCATTTTTTTTCTTTTGTCTGATAATTTCAACACTGTCGTACCAAGGAGTTGTTTTAGAAGAATTAAACCATCTCCATTCCGGATCTTTTGTTAATAACAAATATGATTTAATTCCAAGTGCACCTGCCAAATGAATAACACCAGTATCTATTGAAACTACAATATCAACATTCTTTAAAATTCCGGCAGTATCGGAAAAATCTTTAATCATACTGTCACATTTTATTGCATTTTCAACTTCTAATTTATCTAATACACTCTTTTTTAAAAAGTAAGGTTGAATATCTTCATTTTTTAATATATTCAAAAACAAATTTGACGGTGCGTTTTTAGGGATATTCATTGCATATAAAGAATTGCTTTGGGTAACAAAAACTACTTTTAATTTTTTTGTTTGAAATTCTTCTTTTTGAGCAAAATATTGTATTTTTTCTTCAGGAACTTTTAAATACGGCTTTGCCGGAATTTTTCTAAAATTTTGATTTAAATTATAAAAAAGCAACATCATATTAGTTGTATAATCATATTCTGATTTATAAATAATTACATTACTTTTTACAGGTTTTATCCAAGGATAATTATACACTATTAAAGATTTTAAATCGTTTTGTCCTTGAAATGTTACATCGATATTTTTTTCTTTTAACAAAGGAAAATATCTTAAGAACATTATCGTATCGCCTAAACCGTGTTCAGAAAATAACAATAATCGTTTTCCGTTAATATTTTCTTTCTTCCAAGTATTTTCTTTATATTTTTTACGCATTGCATGCATAGTATCCATTCGTTTAAAGAAATTATCAAAATTAGCATTCGGATACCTTTTTCTTAATGAATTTTTTCGGGATTCGATATTTCGAGGTGCACTAAAAAACCTAAAATAAATAAAAGCTACAGGTTTAAAAATTCTTCTTTTTAGCGAAAAAAATAAAATTAACATTAAATATTTTCTTTTTAAAGCATTAATTCTAAAATTAATTTTATTTATTAAATTATTTGGCATATTACCTCAATAAATTCCAAAAATATCGTTTAACTTTTTTTATCCGATTTAATTTTTGTATGTTTTCTTTTTTTGCAACAGAAATTTTAACATCATTCGGTTGACTTGTTCTTGAATAATTTGCGGCTTTTTCACCGAATAACATTACATATCCGGCTTGATAACTTTCCGGAATTTCAAGATATTCACATAATTCAGGAAATACTTTTAAACAAAATTCTCCCAAACCGCACCAACAAGTTCCCAAACCTAAGCTTTGCGCATAAAGTTCAAAATAGCTTAATGCAATAATAGTATCTTCGTGCGAACAAGGTGCTTTTACGGAATTTGAAACAACAAGCATGTGCGGAGCGCCTCTAAAAATTATATCTTCTCCGTCAATAAAAGATTTTGCCATTGAAGAAAATTTTTGAACAACTTCTTTTACTTTTATGGTTGTCAAACCGTCAATAATTTTTTTATTAACATAATTTCTAAAATCATTCATAATTTCGATATCTTCAATAAAAGCGAAATGCAAACCGTGAAAATTACACCCCGTCGGAATATAAGGAAGCATTTCTTTTAATTTTTGCATTGTTTCTTTGTTAACATTTTCTTGTTTATAAAGACGATTACTTTTTCTTGATTTAATTAAATTTAAAATCATATCAGGATTTTGTACATAAATTTTGTCGGAATTATCAGGATTTTTATCAAATACCGAAATTGCACCGACAGGACAAATCGATAAACAATGTTGGCAACCAAAACACTGTTGCGTATTTGAAATAGCAGGTAAACCCGTATCATTAATGTTTATAACTTTTGCGACACAATCTTTTGCACACAAACCGCAATGTATACATTTATTTTCATCAACTTTAAAATTTAAATTATTCATAACTAACCTATCTCCAGAATAAAATGATTTGGTATTTTTACAACTACAACCTGCACCTAATAACTATAAATAATAACAAGAGTTATTTGAAAACACAATAATTTATCAAAATTTATGTTTTATCCGTTTTTTTCATTTTATTAGAAATTGCATTAAAACCGGGTTCGATAGCTTTTTCAATAACAATATTTTCAACAAACTTATCAATCGGTTTTATAAGTAATACCAACGCTGCAATACCACCTGCGGCTTTTAGCATTTTATTCATTAAAATTTGCGAATTATGATAGTCTTTTAAAATTTGTTTTGCTGCTTTTCCCATATATTGTGAATCAGGGAATATTTCTTTATATTGAACCTGTAAATTTTGGAATTTCTTGAATAAATGACGTGACATTCCTTTTGGTTTAACATTTTTCATTAAATCTGAACGCATAGTCAATATTTTTTCAGCTTGTTTTTCGGCATAATTCACAAGTTTATTTTCATTTGAAAAAATCATAGAATCAGGCGCTTTTAACGGATTTACGGTTGTTAAAACTTTTTTAAACGGATTTAAAACCTTAAATTGAGTTTTTGCTTCTTGAGAAAGTGATTTAATACCGTCTTTAAATCCGTTTACATATTTATCCGCATTTTTTTCAAACAAATTCAATGAATTATTTTGCATATAATTTAAAGAATTTTCCCAAACTTTTTGTTTCGCATTGATTGATAATCCTGTTTTCGATAATTTATTTAAACCGGAAACAACATTATGCCCAAAATCAATCGCCAGTGTAGGTAACATTACACCTGCGCAAACCTGAAATATTGCTTGTTTTATTCCTCGTTTAACACTGGGATTATATTGTTGTTCATCGTTTTTATATTTGTCATATATATCGGCTCCCATATACATTAAAACGGGGACCCACAATAAAGTACCGAATTTAGGAGAAACTTCACCGACAATGGCACCAACTTCATTTGAAAAAGCTAATCCTTTAACAGGCCAAGTTTGCAGAGGATCAACATAAGATTTATTTTCAAGTTCAATTTTGTTTGATTGTTTAACTTTTTTTGATGTTTTGTTATCTATTTTTAAATTTTGAACGTTTGAAATTTTCATTTTTTACTTCCCGCAAATACCCCTGAATTAATCCGCAATTACATCTGATATTTTAAGCTTATTATATAATTTTATACGGATACATGAAAATTAAAACACAAACAAAAAAAAATTTGCTAATGAATATTAAATAAAAATTTATTATGTAGTATTATAGAGAAAACGGAGGAGAAAATTATGTATCACGTTATTACGGAAAAAGATTATTCTGATTTTACAAGAAAACAAATCGGAGAATATTCAAATTTTGAAAAAGCTTTGGAAGTTGCACAAAAAGCAGTTGAGGGTAAAGACGGACTCCGATATATAATTGAAAAAACTGACGGTCACTTTGACAGTTGGGGCAATGAAATTGTTACCGTAGTTGCGGAAAGTGATTAATGTTTTTTTCTAAAATAAAATTATCCGTTATAATACCTTGCTATAATCCGAATTTAGATTTATTAAAGCAGTCATTGAATTCTTGTTTTGAACAAACATTAAACAATACGGAAATTATTATTATTAATGACGGAAGCGAATTTGATTTTTATAAAAAATTAAATTTTAAAAACATAAAATATTTTAAAATAGAAGAAAATAAAGGTTCCGGAATAGCACGCAATATTGGAATAAAGCATGCAAAGGGGAAGTATATTGCGTTTTTAGACTCGGATGATTACTTTTTTTCATCTGATTGTCTTGAAAAATTGTATAATATTGCAGAAAAAACAAAATTAAACGTAATTGGAGCAAAACCGTATCAAATTCTAAACGGTAGCAAAGAACCAATATTTTGGTCTTTTAAAAATTATGAAAATTTATTCAATAATATTTATGCTAATGTTAATGATTTTCAAATTTGCTACGGATTTTGGAATTTTATATATAAACGAAAATTTATAATTAAAAATAATTTATTTTTCCCCGATTTAAGTCGTTACCAAGACCCAATTTTTTTATTTAATGTTTTAAATAAAACACAAACATTTTATGCCGCAGATTTTCCTTTTTATATTCATAGGGTTAAAAATATATTAAATTTCAATTGGTCAAAAAAGCAATTACAAGATTATTTTTCAGGAATAACGGAATTGGTAAAAAAATCAAAAGATTTAAAATTTTATGATTTACACACTTTTTTATACAGAAAAGCATTGTTTTGGGAATTTAATCTTTTGAAAAAATCAAAAGATAAACTAAATATTGATGTTTCAGATGAATTTGAAAATTTTATAAATTCTTTTGATTTTGAGATAATAAAAAACGCTCAAGAAAACATGCCTATTTTAAAATCAATTGATGATTTTAATAAATTCGATTTTGACAAATACTCTCATTTGAATTATTAAATGTTATAGTAAATAAAGAGGTAAAAATTATGCATTGTATAAAAAATATAAAAAATGATTTAATATGGATTGGCGGAAACGACAGACGTTTAAGCTTATTTGAAGGTGTATATTCTGTTCCTAACGGAGTTTCGTATAATTCATATTTGCTTAAAGATGAAAAAATTGTTATTTTTGATACCGTTGATAAAGCGGTTTCCGAAATATTTTTTGAAAATTTAGAATATACACTTGACGGAAAAACTCCTGATTACATTATTGTTCAACACATGGAACCTGACCACAGTGCAACTTTAAAACAATTACTTTGTTTCTATCCGAATATAACCATTGTTTGTAACGAAAAAATAAAAACAATGATAAATCAATTTTTTGATTTTAAAGCACAAGTTAACTATCTGTTGGTAAAAGAAGGAGATACTTTAACAACCGGAAAACACGTTTTAACTTTTGTTATGGCACCAATGGTACATTGGCCCGAAGTAATGGTTACTTATGATTTAACTGACAAAATATTATTTTCAGCCGATGCTTTCGGTACTTTTGGAGCATTAAACGGTGCAATTTTCGCAGATGAAGTAAATTTTGAACGAGATTATCTTGATGAAGCAAGAAGATATTATTGTAATATAGTAGGTAAATACGGTCCGCAAGTTCAAATGTTGTTAAAAAAAGCATCAAATCTTGAAATTGATTATATTTGTCCGTTGCACGGTTTTGTATGGCGACAAAATTTAAATTTTTATATTGATAAATATTTAAAATGGAGTTCTTATACGCCTGAAGAAAACGGTGTAATGATTGCTTATGCTTCAATATACGGACATACCGCAATTACCGCAGAAATAATATCTTCCAAATTAAGAGAAAACGGTATAAAAACAGTGATGTTTGATGTATCTGTAACACCTGTTTCGGAAATTGTTGCGGCAGCTTTCCGCTGGAGTCATTTAATTTTTGCTTCCGCAACATATAATGCGGGAATATTTATTTCAATGGAAGATTTATTAAGAGATTTAGCTGCTCATAATATTCAAAAAAGAACGGTAGGTTTTGTTGAAAACGGTTCTTGGGCGGCTACAAGCGGAAAATTAATGAAAGAAATTTTCGAAAAATGCAAAGATATTTCTTTTATTGAAAATACGGTTTCATTTAAATCTTCATTAAAAAACGAGCAACTTGAAAATTTGGATAAATTCGTTGAAGAAATTACTTTGTCTTTTAAAAATAAAGATGAACAAAATGAAAACGAAGAAATTAATTCAAATGTGTTTAAAAATATTTCTTACGGATTATATTTATTAACAACAAAAGACGGTGAAAAAGATAACGGTTGTATTGTAAACACGGTGCAAATGTTAACCGATAGTCCAAAAAGGATTTCCGTTACCGTTTCAAAACAAAATTATTCTCATGAATTAATACAAAGAACAAAAAAATTAAATATTTCAATTTTAGACAGAAACATCAATTTTAATTTCTTTGAACGTTTCGGATTTAAAGACGGTAAATCATTTAATAAATTTGAAAATAAAGACGGATTTAAAAGAAGTTCAAATGAAATTTTTTATTATGAAAATTCTTGCGGATATATATCAGGCGATGTTGAAAATACAATAGACTTAGGAACACATTCTTTATTTGTGATTAAAGTAAAAAGTGCCGAAAAATTATTAAATCAGATACCGTTAACTTATGAATATTATCATTCACACATAAAACCGCAACCAATTGTTCCCGAAGAAAATAAAAACGGTTTTTTATGTAAAATTTGCGGATATTTCTACGAGGGAGAAACTATTCCCGATGATTTTATTTGCCCGTTATGCAAACACGGTGTTTCGGATTTCATTCGTATACACAAATAACCAAAAGCAAATTGTTAATAAAGAACTCTCAATTTTTTGAGAGTTCTTTTACTTTAGTATAAAGAAATGTATCAATTTTATCTTATAGTGTACTAAAATAAGTAAAAAATTTTATTTAAGAGTTTTTTTGATATAATCATTACAGGTGTTTTAATCAATGAAAACTAAAAAATTAACTTTATACATATTTTTAGGATTAATTTTCGGTATTTTTGTAGGATGGAAGTTCCCTCAAATCGGAAGTAAATTACATCCGTTTGCGCAAATGTTCTTAAATATGATAAAAATGATAATTGCGCCTTTATTATTTTCTGTTGTTGTTACAGGAATTGCAACTCACGGAGATATTAAATCTTTGGGAAAGCTTGGGGTAAAAACATTTGTTTACTTTGCAATAGCAACTTCTTTTGCACTTGTAATCGGCTTGAGCGTAGGGTTGTTTTTTAAACCGGGTGCAGGATTTGCCGTAAATGCAGTATCAACCAATATGATCCAAACCGTTTCAGAAATGGCACAACAAAATGTACATTATTCCGCAATCGAAATGTTTGTAAATATAATTCCGACAAGTATTACAAAAGCAATGGCGGATGGTAATTTGCTTCAAATTGTAGTATTCTCGGTATTCTTTGCGCTTTCAATTTGTGCCGCAGGAGAAAAAGCAAAACCTGTATTAAACATAATTTCTTCACTTTCTGAAATTATGTTTAAATTTACAAATTTTGTAATGTGGTTTGCACCAATAGGAGTATTTAGTGCTATCGCATATACAATATCCGAAAGCGGTATGGGGATTATGTATAATTATGCAAAAATTATCGGATGTTTATATTTAGCCTTGGCAATTTTTTTGTTTGTTATATTAA
This sequence comes from uncultured Muribaculaceae bacterium, assembly GCA_964527005.1. Lineage (GTDB taxonomy): Bacteria > Cyanobacteriota > Vampirovibrionia > Gastranaerophilales > Gastranaerophilaceae > Avigastranaerophilus. Next base: position 8,899 of record CAZGRH010000016.1, read on the forward strand.
ACATTGCTTGTAAAATAGCGGGAATATCTGCAATATCAGTATTAAGAGCAATAAGAGAGCCTGCTATCCTTGCTTTTACAACATCCACTTCAGAAGCTGCATTACCGCAAGCAATGAAAATAATGGAAAGCTTTGGAGTACCGAAAAATATAGTAGGATTTGTTATGCCTACCGGATATACTTTTAACCTTGACGGTTCTACACTCTATTTGGCATTAGCAATGTTATTCTCTCTTCAAATAGTCAATATTGAATTATCACCGATACAACTTTTATTTTTAATGGCTACATTAATGATTACAAGTAAAGGAATTGCAGGTATGCCAAGAGTTGCGCTTGTTGTTTTAGCAGGTACTTTATCCGGTTTCGGCTATCCTTTAATAGGAGTTGCTATTTTACTCGGTGTTGACCAAATTCTTGATATGGGACGAACAACAATAAATTTAATAGGAAACTGTTTGGCAACAATTGTTATTGCGAAATGGGAAAAAGAATTTAATTACACAAAAATGCACGAATTTAATAAACAATTTAAAAATATTGCAGACAACAAATATACTTTAAGTAATCAAATCCTTGAAAATGTAGGAATTGAAGAACATTCCGACATTAGAGAAGTTGAAAATATAATTAATTAAAATATTTCGTCCGAACCGTTATGAAATATATTTTTTTCTTCTTTAGGTAAAATCCATACAAAAGATTTTATTGAATTTAAAGAACCTACTTTGCCGGAAATATTAACTTTAAACATGTTAGTTTTTTTATTACCTTCGTTAATTAAGTTCGGAACTTTTTCAACAATTTCAGCCGGAACAAACAAATAATTTATTGTTTTGTTTTGTTTATTTTCCATAAAGTCTGATATTGACACATCACCGAAAGTTCCGAGCTTTTTACTTATTTCGTCGGATATACGTCCGTATATTTCAAAAATTGCTTGATTAGAAATCAAATTTTGTTTGCCGTTTACATACAAACTCATTTCATAACCTTGTGTAAAAAGTTCATTTGTAAACAAATAACCATTAGCGAAAGACAAAGTTCCTTTAGAAATTTTATACTGAGCCGTATTATTATTTTTTGTAATAGCATCAAGAATTCTGTTTAAATTTGCTTTTAAAAAGCCGTGATACAATATATTTTGAGCGGATAAATAATATTCAAACTTGCCTAAAGTTCCCATTTTCCCGTTATATGAGGTGAAATCGACATCTCCTTTTAATGAATTTAAAGGATTTCTATCGGGAACCAAAGATAAATCCGTTGTAAAATCAACTTTACCTGCTAAATTATCATCAAATTTACATAAATCATATAATGATTCTTTTAAATTAATTTTCTGTCCCTCTAGCATTATTTTTAGCAAATTATTTTTTATACTATAAGATAAATTTCCGCTGATATTTCCTGCATAAGCAATTGCCGAAATGTTTTTTAGATTTAACATGTCATTCGAAAACTCAAAATCAGTGCTTATATCTCTCGCTTTTAAATCTGCGACTTTAAAATTATTAATTTTTGCGACACCGTTTTTTATTGTAATTTTAGAAAATTCATCAGACTGTTTAAAATTTCTAAAATTTTCTAACAAAGAATTCAAATCCAAATTCAAACAATTTAATTGCATTTTTGAAATAATAATATTTTTTAAATTATTTAAATTCACTTCCGTCGTTATATTAAATTTTGAACTTCCTATTTGAACATCAGGCATTATTATACTTAACTTTTCGTTATCAAAAATTAAATCCGAATTTTTTATTAACGTTAAATAATTTTTTATATCTAATGAATTTAAATTAACAACTCCTTTTATTTTCGGTTTTTCAGCAGTATTATTTAGCGACAAATCCGCTTGCAACATAATATTTTCACCACCTGAAAAATTTGTTGAAAACGAAATAGGATTTGGAATTTTTATTTTTAAATCTTGAAAAGTTAATCCTTTCTCAAAATTAATTTTCCCTTTTAAATCAATTATTTTATTTACTGATGAATTTTCAATATCTGACTTTTTATATAAATTTATATCTTTAATTTCTAAATTATTATTTTTTAAAGAACAATCAATATTTAAATAAGACGGCTTATTTAACAATTCTTTTATCACAGCAAAAGAAAGATAATTTTCACTATCAGCATTTAATTTTAATTTTAAATCCGTAGTTTTATCTTTATATAATATTGAACCTTGAGCCTTGATTATACCTTTTGCCGCATTTTCAACACTTGTATAATTTTTTAAAATTTTTTGCAATGTAATTGATTTAAAATCAGAATTAAATTTAAAATCAGCAATAGGATTTATTAAATAATTAAATATATGCCCCGTTATATAAATCGGTGAATTTTCAATTATAAGTTCATGTTGAGGAATTGATATTTTTTTATCATCAAAATTAATTTTAATTTCTTTTGCCGAAACTAAAATATTATCAAATTTTGACTTTAAATTTTCTAATACAATATCACCCGAAAACATTTCATTTTCAGAGCTTAAATTTACTTTTGCATTATTAAAAGAAAGGGGTAATTTAGTTATATTTTCTAAAAAAGAACCATTTGATATTATAATATTTGATTTTGAAATGATTTTTTTATTTAATTTCCCTTGTATTTTTGATTGAAAAGATAAAATACCATTTTTTATACTAAAAGGCAAACTATTTTCAAATTTAAATATTGTTGCAATTGTTTTCAAATCTAAATTTTCGGAATTTGCAATTAAATCAACTGAAATATCTTCATTTATCACACCCGAAACATTAACGGGAATATTATTAATCATCGCTTTAGCGAAATTGATATTAACTTTATTTCCGCTTAAATCAATATCGGAATTTATATTTGTAATTTGATAGGGCAAATTTTTATATGATATTTTTGCATTATTAATTTTAAAATTACCTGAAGATTTTAATTTTTTAAAATCAGATTTTATTGAAAAATCCGCATTTAAAATACCGTCTAAATTATAATCTTTTAAATTATTCGGGATATTTAAACTTTCGAAAATAACAGAACACATTTTATGTAAAACATTTATATTTATGTTTTTTGCATTTGTCGAAAAGTTTAAAGACTTTTTCTTTCCGTAATTAAATTTTCCGTTGATATTTGCACAATCTTTATCAGAAGTATGCAATACACCCTGAATTTGAACTTCTTCACCGTTAAAATTCATAATTGTTTTATTATTTTTTAAGAAAACATCGTCTAATTTTAATGAAATATTATCAGCAATTAAATTACCGACAATTTTTTTATCTCTATCGATTGTAAGTTTACCTGTAACACTGCCTTTTATTTTTGATTTTAAAATTGTTTTAAAAGGAGAAAAAGTAAATTTTTGAATATTATTTTTAAAATTTGAATTTATATGTAAGTCATAGTTTAAAAAAGAATTTTTATTTTCATATAATGCACCGTCAAACTTAAATTTCATTTTACCGTCAGATGATAATTCTTTTAATAAAAATTGTTTGCCCTCCAAATAAAGTAATTTATTAATTGAATTATCAAAAATCTTTATTTTGTAATTTTGACAATTTACATTTAACAAAATAAAATTAATCAAATTATTTTTATTTTTATTTATAAAATAACGGTCAAGAGATGTTGAAAAATCTTTGTAAAAAGTTAAATTAACTACAGGTCTTACTAAATTTGTGTTTTTTATTTCTATTTTTTTTAAGAATAAAGGTAAAAGTTTGATTTCAAAATCTGCATTTTTTACTTTTAAAAACAAATCATTATTCGGGTAAAAAATTGCAGTATGAAACATTGAAATTTTTAATTTTGGAATTAATGTTTTTTCAAATTTAATATTTTCACAAGAAATTATAAAATCCGTTTTCCTTTGTATTTCTTCAAATAACGGTTTTTTATATTCATTTAAATCAACAAAGTTGATTATTGAAATTATTGCAGAATAATAAAGCGCCGAGCATACAACGCAAAAAATCAATAATTTTTGATATAATTTTAATTTTTCATTTTTCATACTATTTGTTTAAAGAAAGGCTACCGCCGACTATTTCGGTTAATTCTTGCGTAATCATTGCTTGCCTTGCCTTGTTATAATCAATAGTTAATTTCTGTATCATTTCATCAGCGTTATTACAAGCTGCAGACATAGCCGTCATTCTTGAAGCAAGCTCACTTGCGGAAGATTCAAGCATAGAATGATAAATTATACTTGAAATAAACAAAGGAACAAGTTGTGAAAATATATAAGGACTACTCGGTTCTATTTCCATATCAGAAAAATCATCGGATACATAATCAAAATCAATTTCATCTAAAGGTAAAATATCCCATTTTTCAACCGAATATGACATTAAATTTTTAAAGCGTGTAGTAATAATTTCCATAGAATCAATATTACCGTTTACGAATTCTCTTGCCATTGAAATAGCAACAAGACGTGCTTGGGAATTATTTGGAGTTTCACTAAAATTCACAAAAGTTTCCACAATTTTAAAACCATAATCATTTTCAACACGTTTTAAAGCATTTACACCTTTTTGTCCTACAATAAATAATTCACAACCAATGCCTTTTTGTTTATATTCTTCAACAGTTTTTAACGCATAACGAACTATATTCGCATTAAATGCACCCGATAAACCTTTGTTTGAAGTTAATATTAATAATCCTACATTTTTTATCGGACGATTTGATAACAACACTGGATAATTGTTTATTGGTTCATTAAATTCGGTTTCATCGCATTCTATTTCTTTAACCGATTTTAATAAGCGATAAAAAACTTTTTCCAATTCAAACGTAAAAGGACGAGAAGATTTAACACGATTTTCAAATTTTTTAACTTTTGCAGAAGCTACCATTTTCATGGCACGTGTTATTTTTTCCGTACTTTTTATTGAATTTATTCTGTTTCTGATTTTTTTTAAATTAGCCATTTTTTACCTTAATTAAAGAAATTTGTTTTAAATTTATCTAATGCTTTATTTAATTCCGATTTATCTTCATCAGACAATTTTTCACCGTTATTTAATTTTTCTGCCAATTCGGGAAGATTGGCATCAAAGAAATTAAACCAATCTGATTTAAAATTTTTAATTTTAGAATTTTCAACATCATCCAAAAAGCCTTCATTAGCGGCATAAAGTATACTTACTTGTTCAGCAACGGTAAGAGGCGAATATTGAGGTTGTTTAAGAACTTCCGTCAATTTCTGTCCTCTTGTTAATTGGTCTTTTGTCGCTTTATCCAAATCGCTTGCAAATTGTGCAAATGCTTCTAATTCTCTATATTGAGCCAAATCAAGTCTTAATTTTCCGGCAACTTGTTTTATCCCTTTTGTTTGTGCGGCACCACCGACACGAGAAACAGAAATCCCCGCATTAATTGCCGGTCTTGTACCTGCATTAAACAAATTTGATTCTAAGAAAATTTGCCCGTCTGTAATCGAAATTACATTTGTAGGAATATATGCGGATACATCCCCTGCTTGAGTTTCAATAATAGGAAGCGCTGTAATACTACCGCCGCCAAGTTCATCATTTAATTTACAAGCTCTTTCAAGCAACCTTGAATGTAAATAAAAAACATCCCCAGGATATGCTTCACGACCTGACGGACGTTTTAACAACAAACTCATTGCACGATATGCTTGAGCATGTTTTGATAAATCATCATAAATAATTAAACAATGTTTTCCTTGTTCCATAAATTCTTCAGCAATAGCACAACCTGCAAAAGGAGCAATATATTGCATAGGCGCTGATTCGTTAGCAGGCGCACTTACAATAATTGAATAATCCATTGCACCGTAATTTTCCAACGTTTTAGCCAATTGTGCAACAGTAGATGTTTTTTGTCCGATTGCAACATAAATACAAATAACATCTTTACCTTTTTGATTTAATATTGTATCAATTGCAATTGCAGTTTTTCCCGTTTGCCTGTCGCCGATAATAAGTTCTCTTTGCCCTCTTCCGATTGGAGTCAACGCATCTATTGCAGTTAAACCTGTTTGAAGAGGTTCGCAAACAGATTTTCTTGTAACAATTCCGGGGGCGACTCTTTCTATTGCTCTAGTTTTGATATAACTTATCTCACCTCTGCCATCAACGGGACGTCCCGTCGGATCTATTATCCTGCCTAATAAACCTTCACCTGTCGGAACCGAAGCAATTCTTCCCGTTGTTTTTACTTGCATGCCTTCTTTTATGTGAGTATATTCACCTAAAATAACCACACCGACGTTATCTTCTTCCAAATTTAAAACAATTCCCAATGTACCTTTTTCATCATTAAATTCAACCAATTCTGAAGCCATTGCATCTGATAGTCCGTATACTCTTGATATACCATCCGCAACTTCAAGAACTGTTCCTACATTTTTAACATCAACATTTGAATCATAATTTTGAAGTTTTTCTTTTATTATTGAAGTAATTTCATCAGGATTTATTGTAACCATTTTAATTTCCTTTTACTAATTGTTTTTTCATATTGTCAAATTTGTTTTTTATACTGCAATCAATTGTTTTATCGTCAATTTCAACTATTAATCCGCCAATTATATCAGGATTAACCACGAATTCGATTTGCGGATTTTTATTTAATTTTTCGCCAAGAATTGATATTAATCTTTCTTTTTGAGAAATATTTAATTCTATTGCCGAAGTAACTATCGGTTTTATTATATTTCGTTCTTTATCATATTGTATTGAATATTGATTTAATATTTCCGATATAACATCAAAACGACCCGAATCTGTAAGAATAAACAAAAAATCAATTGTTATTTTTACCAAATGTGGAGCAAAAAGACGATTTATAACATCTTTCTTATCCTTTGGCATTATAATCGGATTTGTTAAAAAATCAAATAAATGTTCATTTGTATCCAATGTTTCAGAAACAAATATCAAATCATTATATATTTTATCTTCCAAATTATTTTCTTTCGCTTGTAAGAATAACGCAGATGAATATTTTTTTGCTATTTTTACATTCTTTATATCTGTTTTTTTCATAAATTAATCCTATTTATTTCATCAATTGCATATTCTATATATTTATTATGCAAATACGTATTATTTTTTAGTTGTTCTTTTGCATTATTTTCAGCAAGAACAATACTCGCTTGAGAAAGTTTACCTGTTAATTTTTCTTTGAATGTTTTAATTTCCAAATTAAGAATTCTGTCAGCATTATTTTTTATATCTTGTTTTTTATTTTCGGCTTCCCTTTTTAATTTATTTTCAAGATTTTTTACATTATTTTCAGCATTTGTTTTTATTTCCGATAATTCGGTCGGCAATTCATTTATTCTTGTTTCGGTGTTCTTTAATTCCAACTCGGCAAGCTCTTTTTCACTTACTGAATTATCAACGTAACTTTTTATATTTTTTTGAAGTTTTTCAATACTTTTATTTACGTCCGTTTTTTTACATATAATCGCAATAACAAGCAACACTATAATAAAATTTAACGTATTGGAATATAAAAGTGTTTCAATAAAATTATGCATAATTTATTCTTCTATCTGTGATTTGGTTATTTTATCTTTATCAATTACATCCCCTAAAATTATTTGAGATATTTCTTTTGCAATATCCACAACATTGTCTTTTAGAGTTTCGCCGGCTTCTTTTGCCGAATTTTTAAGATTATTTCGTTGATTAAAAATGTTTTCATTTAAATTCTTCTTATATTCAAATAATTCATTATTAATATCAACTTTCAATTTTTGTGAATTTTTACTTATCATTTCACGTGCAATTTCTCGTGATTTGTTCATTTCCGAGTTTATATAATCAAGCTTTTGTTCGGATGTTTTTTTCAACAAAGCAGCTTTTTCAAAATTATTCCGCACAAAAGCTTGACGTTCTTTCATTATCTTTAAAACAGGAGCATAGAAAATTTTATTCATTATAATAACGAATATAATAAAACTAATCACTGCTATTAAAAAGGTTGCATCGAATTCCATTATATGCCTCGATTAGAACATTCCCAATAATTTAAACGAAACAACAAGTGCATAAAGTGCGCAAGCTTCGGCAAGTGCAGCACCGATTAAGAAATTTGTAAATGCTTTCCCTGCAATTTCAGGTTGTCTTGAAATTGCTTCCATCAAACCTTTCAATCCGATACCGATACCAAGACCTACACCTAATGCAGCAATTCCTATACCCAAACCTGCACCTAATTGTGCCAAATCAGATATTGTTTTAATTTCTTCCATTTATAATCTCCTTTTTTAATGTTCATCCGATACTGATGTTGAAATATAAGCAATTGACAACATCATAAATACAAACGCTTGTATAAAAGCAACAAATATTTCAAAAAACATAGCGGGAAGCGGTAATCCGAA
>CAZGRH010000017.1:0-16238 GCA_964527005.1 uncultured Muribaculaceae bacterium
TTTTGAACATTTCATTTGTTCCAACTAATTTTCTTTCTGCCATTACTAGCCTCCTTATGATTGTTTATAACGTTTATAATGTACATCAAAAATAAATTCATTACAATAAAATGTTTCTTTTTTTTGAATATCGGGAACAATAATATAACAGAATAATTGCAAGATTGTAAAAAAAATGTTACAATAACCATATTAAAGTGAATGGAGGACGAAATGTCAAAACAAGACAACTCAATCAGCTTTGGAGTTGGGCTTCTGATAGGTGTTATAGGTGGTGTTCTTGCGGGTGTTTTATATGCTCCGAAATCAGGTGCCGAAACAAGAAAAAATGTTGAAAACGTAGTTTCGGATATTGCGGAAAAATATGCACCAAGTATTCAAGATGCAAAAAAACAAGCTTTAACTTCCATTGATGTTGTACGTTACAAATTAGAACGACAATACAACAAAATCAGCGACAATTTTAAAGCTAAACAAATTGCAAAAGCAAAAGAAAAAGAATTAAACGATTATGAAATTAATTAGGAGATAAAAAATGACCTTGTTTGAAAGTGCTTTAATATCTCTTATTTCACTTATTTGTGTATTTGTTGTTGTAATCGGAACAATAATCACAATAGCGCTTGTAAAATTACTAAAAACTTCAGCGCATACAATGACAAGTATAAAAGAATTAGTAGATATAACAAAAGAAGAAATGCAACCGGCTTTTAAATCGGTAAATGGCATATTAGATAGTGTTAATAATATAACAACATCAACGAATAAACAGTTTGAAACAGTAAAAAAATTGATTTCAACCGTAATCGGTGCAACATATATGGCATATTCCGGATTAAAAGGTAAAGGCGGCTTAATTAACGGCATTTTAACCGGTTTTAATTTCTTTAGAAAAAAAGGAGATAAAAAATGTCAATAGGTAAATTTATTGCCGGTTTCGCAATCGGCGGTATAGTTGGCGGTATTATAGGTGTTCTTTTAGCCCCTCAATCAGGTGAAGAAACTCGTGAATTATTAGCTGAAAAATCAAAAGATATGTGCGAAAAAGCTCATAATACGGTTTCCGAAATCCAAACAAAAGCTGATAATATAGTCAGTGATATGCAAACAAAGGGCGATGAGTTAATTGCTAAACTTCAAGATGTTATAAACAAACAAAAACAAAATGAAGAAGTATAACTCAAGTTATTTAATATTTTAATAATTCGGCGTTAAGCCGAATTATTTTTTTATTTTATTTTGCATTTATTGTTGAATTTTTAAGAATTAAATTCACAAAAAACTAATTTTTTGTAATTTTATTAACAATTAAACTTTCATAAATTTTTCTGTACTCATTTGCACTTTTTTCCCAAGAAAAATTTGCATTCATTGCATTGTTAACTATTTCAACCCATTTATCTTTTTTATCAAAAGTTTGAATAGCATAATTTATAGCGCCAAACATGGATGAAGAGTTATAATTCCCAAATTTAAAGCCATTTGCGCCTTTTAAAGGATATTCAATAACCGTATCATGCAATCCTCCCGTATCTCTTACTATCGGAATTGCTCCGTATTTCATTGCAATCATTTGAGTTATTCCGCACGGTTCAAATTTTGACGGCATTAAGAACATATCCGCCCCCGCATAAATTTTATTACAAATTTCTTTGCCGTATTCAATTTTAACTTTTACGTTAGAATGTTTTTTACTTAATTTTAATAAAAAATCTTCGTATTTTTTATCGCCCGTTCCCAAAATAATAATATCTGCGCATAAATTTTTAATTTCGTTGCCTGAATTTTTGAATAAATCAAAGCCTTTTTGTTCAACAATCCTTGATACCATTGCAATTAACGGTCTGTTCTCTTTATATTCAAGAGAAAAAGCAGACATTATTTCTTTTTTACATAACGACTTGTCGGATATATTTTTTGAAGAAAAATTGTGTTTTATATATAAATCTTTTTCCGGATTAAACTCTTTATAATCTAACCCGTTTAAAATTCCCGTTAATTTGTTTTTATTGTTGTTCAATGTCCAATCCAAACCTTCTCCATGTTCAAAAGAAAGAATTTCTTGTGCATATTTCGGAGAAACGGTAATTAATTTATCGGCATAATTCAATGCACCTTTTAGCCAAATAAGAATTCCATAATGTTCAAGCCCGTATTGATGAAATACTTCTTCTTTGTTTAATCCCGCAAAATCCAAAATTTCAGGGAAATATTTTCCTTGATAAGCTAAATTATGAATAGAAAATACTGTTTTTGTATTTTTATAAAAACTGTCATTTTTTAAAGTCGTTTTTAACCAAACGGGAATCATTGATGTATGCCAATCGTTGCAATGAATTATATCAGGTTTAAAATTTAATAATTTAGCATATTCAAGTACCGCTTTTGAAAAACAAATAAATCGTTCTTGCTCATACCAACTGTCAATTCCTGCAGGATAAACATCTTTAAAACAAGAATAAAATTTAGGATTATCAATAAAAAACACATTAATATCAGTATCGGGTAACTTGCACATATATAAATTAAAAACGTATTGTGCAAAACCAAATCTTATAAAAATTTTCGAATTTTCTATTAATTTTATATTAAATGCTTCTTTATCAACAGAACCTATTAATGGCGCAAATATTGCAATTTTATCATTTTTGCTTTGCACGAATTTGGGTAATGCCCCCATAACATCAGCCAACCCGCCAACTTTAGTAAATGGTGCAAGTTCAAATGTAGCATACAAAATTTTCATTTTTGCCTCTTATCCTAATTTTGATAAATATTCAAGCGAATATTTTAGTATATCTTCTGTCTTTTTTACATCTTTTTTACAGTTTAATACTTCTTTTATCGCATCTTTAGCCTCATTTGTACTATATCCCAAAGAAATTAAAACACTTTGAACTTCGATAATATCTTCTTTATCTAAATCGGTTTGTTTTATATCCGGAACATCTACAGGTGTAATATTTGCCCAATTAATTAATTTATCTTTAAGTTCAAGAATAATTTTTTGTGCAACCTTTGCACCGACTCCCTTTGCCCTTGATAATTCTTTAAAATCTTCTCTAATCATAATATCTATAAGTTCACTAACCGAAAACTCATCCAATATTAATAATGCCAATTTTATTCCGATACCGGAAACACTTTGTAAAATATTAAAAATATCTCTTTCTTCTTTTGTTAAAAATCCGGTAAACCCCATAAAATCTTCTTTATGTGACAATGATACATAAATTTTTAAAAATTCTTCCGTATTATTTGGTAACTTTTCAATTGTTCTTTTACTTACAGAAATCATATATCCGATATTATTAACTTCGAGTACAATATGCGTACCTCTGTAAGAATTTTGTTGTTTAAAAATTAATTTTCCTTTTAAATAATCATACATATTAATTTTCTTCTTCTTGTAATTTATTATATATTTCCACTGCGTTTTGAGCTTCTTCAATTTTATTTAAATTTTTATAAGCAACTGCCAAATTATAGTAAAAATCCGCTTGCTCAGGTTTTAATTTTATAGCTTTTTTTAATACTTTTTCCGCATTTTTATAATCTTTTTGACATAAATATACATATCCTAAATTATAATAATAGTATGCAATTTCTTTATTATATTTTATTGCCAGTTTATATTCAGATATGGCTGTATTATATTTTTCTTGTTTTAAATAAATATTTCCTAAATTATAATGTGCTTTATCAAATTTCGGATTTAAAATAACAGATTTTTGTAAAAAGAATATCGCATTTTCATCATTATCCAAATCTTGAGAAATATTCCCCAATAAATACCAAATTTCATAATCTCGATTTTCTTCGGTTATTTTCGAAATAAGATTATATGCTGCTTCTAAATTATTTGAATTATACAATAATATTATTTCTTTTTTTGTTTCAGAAATATCCGTTTGCGCAAATACAACATTTGCACATAAAAAACTAAAAAACAAGAATATACTTAATATTATTTTTTTCATAACCCCTCTTATATATTATATTTTATCAAATAAAATATATGTATAAACATGTTTACTTTTGTAACAATTTTGAGAAAACTTTCAATTCTAATCAAGAAAAAAACTTTATTATAATATAGGGAACTATTTGGCAGATATGATAACATTAGATTTAGATTTAAATTTATTGAGCAGATACTACAATATTTCAAGCCATTCGTTTGAAGAGTATCAAAATATGTCAATTACTCAAATAATGAAAGCCGAAGCTGAAAAAGGCAATGCTCAAGCTGCCGATTTTTTAATGAACATAACAACAAACCCCAAAGAACTTGCCGAAATTTTTCAACTTGTAAATCCAAAAAACAGATTTTTAATATTAATTAATATGAATCAAGAAGATTTATTGGAAATGATGGAATATCTGCAACCTCAAGAATTGGCTTTAGGATTAAGCATTTTTGATAAAGACGGAATTTTAAAATTAATGCTAAATTTGGAACCTGAAACTTTTGAAAAATTGATTTTAGAAAATATGAAAATCGATAAATTTTTAAAATCTTTAAACGATGAATATATGAATGAATTTTTATCTTCCGACAAAATAAATCGTGATTTAATAATGGAAGCAATTGAATATGTAGATGAAGAAGAATTACAAAAAATGATGGAAAGTTTTCTTGGGGAATCTTGCTATGATGATAAAGAAACAATCCTTGAAAATTTAAGCACATTTGATGACAATGCTTTTGGCAAAGCTATTTTCGGCTTTGAAAAAAGAGGTAAACAACAATTAATATTTAATATTTTAAAAGAAAAACCGGAATTGTTTCAAGAATTTTCACCTGAAGCGATGTTACAACCGTTTGTTTCAATGGGCAAAGATGATATTTTAAAATCTTTAACCGTATTAAAAACAGATGAACTTTTGCCGATGGTAAGTAATCTTCAACACGATATTACCGCATTAATTGCAACTCAAATAAACCCTGAAATGATGGCAAAAGTTTTGTGCAAAGATTTTAAAGATATAATAGCAAGTTGCGGTATTGCATCTTGATTGTTAAGAATTGTTAAACAATTTAAAAAGATTTAGCAATATACGTCTTTGTATATACTTTATATATATACGAGGATATCGAAAATGCAATTTAAATTTATTAACAGTAAATATAAGGAAATTTATTTTACACCTGCAATTGTGCAAGAAGAAGAAAATGTTCTTGAATCCAATAAAGTTTTCTTTAACAATATGCAAATACTTGCTTATCAAAATATGGCATCTCACAAATTAAAATAATAAATATAATTTACAATAGTGTTGATTAGGTTAAATAAAAACGGTTTTTTAATTAAAACCGTTTTATTTGTTATCAATATTCCATTTTTGCTTTAATTTCATTAATGAACCGTTTTTTATCATTCGAGTTATTACCATATCTACATTTCGTTTTAGTTTATTATTTTCTTCTTTTTTTAATCCTACAGCATAATATTCACGTGATATTTTATTCTTTAACATTCTGTATTCGGGATGTTCTTTCACGAAATTAAATAAAATCGAATTATCAGTGGTATAAGCATCGCCTTGTCCGTCAATAAAAGCTTGTAATGCTTCTTGAGAACTTTTATATCCGATAATCTTTGCGGCGGGTAATAATTTTCTTATATTCTTTTCGGAAGTAGTACCTAATAATACAATTATTTTTTTATCTTTTAAATCAAGAAAAGAATGAATTTCACTATCGGCGTTAACTATTGCCGTTTGTCCGATAGTATAATAAGGGATAGAAAAATCAATAAAATATTCTCTTTGCGGTGTAATTGACATTGTGGAAATAATCATATCAACTTCATTTGAAGTAATTGCCTCTATCCTTTCATCAGGAGTTAATATAGTATAATTTACGTTTCCTGCATTTCCCAAAAGGTCGGTAGCAATATTTTTTGCAATATCCGTGTCAAATCCGTCATAGGTTTGGGTTTCTTCGTTAAAAAAACCGAAAGGATATATATCACTAATTCCGACATTAATTTCTCCGGCAGACATTATTCTTTCATAAGATGAAAGTTCTGCTTCAGTTTTTTTACAACCGGTAAAAACAAACATTGATAATAAAATTAAAAAGATTATTTTTTTCATATTTCCTCAAAAAAATTAAACTTTGCGTATACTATATTCACAACCACAATAATTTTGTCTGTAAAAATTTTCATTTTTAGCAATTTGCATTGTTCTTAAAAATCCGTTTTGCTTTTTAAAATCAACTTCTATAAAATCTAATTCAAATTTTATAGCAATTCCTTTTGCCGTTTCAAAAATGACTTTTGATTGTTTATGCGGACTCACCGTTAACGTCGTAGTAAAACAATTCAAACCTAATTCTTTTGCTTTTTTAGCCGTATGAATTAATCTGTATTCAAAACACTTTTGACATCTGGCACCTTTTTCGGGCTCATTTTCCAAACCCGCTATATAATTATACCATTTTTGAGGCAAATATTTATCAACAATCAGCTCTATTTCTTTTTTTTGAGCATAATTTTGCAATTCTGATAATCTTTTTTCAAATTCTTCTTTCGGATAAATATTTGGATTAAAGAAATAGAGTATCGGTTGATACCCCATTTCTTTCAATTTTTCAAGCGGATAACCGCTACATGTAGCACAACAGGCATGTAATAAAATT
Organism: uncultured Muribaculaceae bacterium; assembly: GCA_964527005.1. Taxonomy (GTDB): domain Bacteria; phylum Cyanobacteriota; class Vampirovibrionia; order Gastranaerophilales; family Gastranaerophilaceae; genus Avigastranaerophilus. Next base: position 6,650 of record CAZGRH010000017.1, read on the forward strand.
TTATTCATTAATTTGTTTTTGCTTTCCGCCATTTTCTATTATTATTTTTTTGAAATCTTCAAAATTTGTAACGCCCACGTAATGTTTTACTCCGATTATCAATGTTGGTGTACCCTCGATACTTTCTGCATCTGCATTACCAATCAAATCGCTTATTTTATTTTTTACTTCTTCTCCGTTTGCATCAGTTTTTAATTTTTTGATATCAAAATCTAATAATCTTGCTTGTTCTATAATTTCTTTTTCGCTATTAGGACTTTTTGAAAATAAAATATCAGACATTTCCCAATATTTATTTTGATTTTCCGCAGCAAGTGCATAACTTGCTTTTAAACAGGAATTTTTATGTCCGTCATACAACATATTCGGATTACAAACCTTTTCTAACGGAAGATTGTATTGAATAACTTTTACATTTTCAAATTCATCAATAATTCTGTGAATATATAAGTTAACAAGAAAACAACCGCCACAGTTAAAATCTATATACTCTTTTATTACAACATCCGCATCTTCAGGTCCTAAAATATTTTTATCCGCTAATTTCTCATAATTTTTAAAATATTGTTTCATTTCTTGAACTTGTTTTACTTGAGGAGTTAAAACATTTGATAAAATAAAATAATCTATGCAACAAATAAAAACAAGTACAACGGATAAAAAAGCAAGTGCATAAGCTTTTACTCTTATTGCTTCGATAAAATCATTAATTGAATTTTTTAATTCATAAAATATACCTTTTCCCCAATTTTTTGAAGTTAAAGCAATTAACAAATCTACCAAATATGTTAAGAAACAAAATACACAAATAGAGTTTATTTTTACAATTGATATTGTTCCTAAAATCATTGAAAGACAAAAAGCAAGTAAACTTACACAAAATATATAACTTGTTTGATTTTTAAATACTTTTAAAAAGCCTAACAACGGTAAATTTTTTAATTTATCAACAAATGTCATAAATAATATAAACAAATACAAAAATACGCCCCAAAGAGAAAGAGGAATTCCCCAAAATTGAGAATATGTTGTTTTCGCAACACTGTCACAATCTACCGCATCATTAATTGCACAAATACTCGGTGCTGCATTTTCAACAAAATTAGCATTAAAATAAACAACGCAAAGTTCTATTGATAAACCCAATCCGACCAAACACAGAATTGTTATTAAAATTCTTTTTATTTTACTCATATTATCTCCCTCAATTAAATTGTTTATGAAAAAAACAATTTGATAATTAATCTTCTATATAATAATTGTATTACTAAAATCATTTTTTATATAATTTTTAAAATAAGGTTACATTAACTTATATGTAAATCACTCACTTTTAAATTAATCAAAAGCGGACATAATGTCCGCTTTCCCATTCTAATATTTTTCCATATACAAATTTAATTCATAAGGAGTGACGGAGGTTCTGTATCCGTCCCATTCAATAAGTTTCGATTGCATAAATTCTTTAAAAATATGTTCTCCCAGTGCTGATTTGACTAAGGGACTTTTTTTCATAAGCATTAAAGCCTCATGTAATGATCCCGGAAGTGTTTCAATTTTTGCACGTTTGCGTTCTTTATCATCCATCCGATAAATATTTTTATCAATATCCATAGGCGGTTTCGTTTTCTTTTCGATACCGTCAAGCATTGCTTCAAGAATTACGGCAAAAGCTAAGTACGGATTACAAGACGGATCGGGAGAGCGAAGTTCCACTCTTGTTGCATTACCTTTTTTTAACGGAACTCTGATTAAAGCAGAACGGTTAGCCAAAGACCAAGCTAAATATACAGGTGCTTCAAACCCCGGAACCAAACGTTTGTAACTGTTTACTGTAGGATTTGTAACTGCGGTAAATTGTTTTACGTGAGATAATAACCCGCCTATTGAATACAAAGCGGTTTCCGACAGTAAATGGGCTTTTGTCGGGTCATAAAACATATTTTTTCCGTCTTTAAATATTGACACATTACAATGCATGCCCGAGCCGTTAATTCCTGCTATCGGTTTTGGCATAAATGTTGCGTGTTGTCCGTTTGCACGGGCAATTGCTTTGACAACATATCTGAATGTAATGATATTATCTGCACTTGTTAAAGCGTCTGCATATTTGAAATCAATTTCGTGTTGTCCTTTTGCGCTTTCATGATGACTTGCTTCAACGTCAAATCCAAGATCGGAAATGGTTCTGACAATTTGGGTTCTAATACTTTCACCCAAATCATCGGGAGCCGCATCGTAATAATGTGCATTATCGTGAGTATCAAGTGTCAATTGTCCGTTTGAATCACGTTTAAACAAGAAAAATTCGGCTTCAGGACCAACATTCATAACTAAACCTTTGTCTTTTGCTTTCTGTACTACTCTTTTTAAGTTAGCACGAGGACAACCCTCGAAAGGAGTTCCGTCAGTATTGTAAATATCGCAAATAATTCTTGCATTTGTTGAAATTGTTCTGTTTGGGAGAATTGCAAAAGTAGACAAATCAGGATGAAAATTCATATCTGAAGTTTCTATATTTCTAAAACCTTTGATTGATGAGCCATCAAGCATATAATCTCCGCTTAATACTTTATCTGCTTGTGAAGCGGGAACCGATAAATTTTTGATTTGACCGTTAATATCACAAAATTGCAATTTTATAAATTCAACTTTTTCTTCTTTTATTATTTTTTTAATATCTTCTTCTGTATATTTTTGTTTGTTCATAATTAAATATCCTTATTCAAATTAACTGTTTTATTATAAATTTTTTTTTACAAAAAAACAAGGGTCAAAAAACATTTTTAACGAGAAATGCATTAATTTTTTTGCATTTTCGAATATTTTTGAATGCACTTTTTGTAAAAACACCGTATTTTAGAAAAAATACATTCAAAATAACGAGTTTTGCAAAATTTAAAAAATTTCTTTACTATTTTTTTCTAAAGCATATAATTAAATTATGAATAAAACAGTTTTAGCGCAAATTAATACAATAGCCGGCGATATAAACGGCAATGCAAACAAAATTATAAATTGCATTAATCAGGCAAAAGAATATAATGCCGATTTAATAATATTCCCTGCTTATGCGTTATGCGGATACCCGTATAGAGATATATTAAATCGTCATACTTCATTAATAGTCGGTCAAAATCAAAAAATTGAAGAAATAGCAAAACACACGCAAAACATTACCGTTGTTATCGGTATTTACAATGAACAAAAAAATCATTTTGTTATTATTCAAAATAATAAAATTATAAACAACACTAATATTTTTTCAATTAACAATGAAACTTTTGCGGTAATATCAAAGATAACAAATCTTCAATCTGATTACAAATTAATAAATACAAAATTAAATTCGCTTATAATATGCGATGTTTCACCGTCTAAAGCGGGTTGTGAATTTATTAAAAACAACTTGTTATCAAATTTCGCAAAAAATAATTCACTCAACTTGATTTATGTAAATAAATCAGGATACGCCGATAATTATGTTTTTGACGGAGCCTCACGAATTTATAACGAAAAAGGAGAATTAATATTACGAGCAAAATCATTTGAAGAAGATTTTGCGCTGGCGAATAATTATTCGGGATGTATTAACCCGATACCGTCTGGCGCAGACAAACAATTTGTATTTGATAATTTTAATTTTAACTATCAAGATGATTTGGAACGTACATATAATTCAATTGTTTACGCAATAAAAGAATATTTTTCAAAAAACGGATTTAAAAAAGCCGTTTTGGGATTATCCGGCGGATTGGATTCAACAATAAGTGCTGTTTTACTTGTTGACGCACTCGGAGCAGAAAATGTTGTCGGTATTTCAATGCCAAGCAAAATAACTTCGCAAGAAAGCAAAAATGATGCGAAAATTTTAGCAAAAAATTTAGGTATTACTTTTTTCGAAACACCGTTAGCAGAAGCCCTTGAACCGTTAAAATCCATGTTGAACAAAACTTTTGACAAAATCAACATGGAAAAATATCAAGAGTCTACAACAATTGAAAATTTACAAGCAAGGTTAAGAGCAACTGTTTTATGGAGCGTATCAAACGAATTTAAACAAATGTTGCCGATTGCAACGAGTGATAAATCAGAAGCATATATCGGCTATGCCACGGTAAACGGAGATATGTCCGGCGGTTTTGCACCTATTGCTGATGTAACAAAAACGAAATTATTTGCTTTGGGACGTTTTTTAAACGAACACAGATTACAAAAAGATGCAATTCCTCAATCTGTTTTAGAAAAACCGCCGGGAGCGGAATTAAAAATTAATCCCCAAACAGGTAAAACTATTTTTGCGGAAGAAGCGAATATGCCTTATGAATTTTTAGATGAAATTATTTGGTTGATTGAAAATAAACATTATGATTATGACAAATTATCATCCCACAAATTTTATTATGAAACTCATAATGACTTATCGCAAGAACAAAAAAACAAATGGATTGAAAAATTTTACAAAAAAATGCAATTAGCAATATACAAATGGCACATTCTCCCTCCGAGTGTAATTGTTGATACGCAAACAATTAACTCCGCAGAATACAGACAACCCATTTTGTCAAAAATTCATTAATCTATAAATTCGCACATAATATCATTACTTAGCAAAATTCCGTTTTGAGTTAATTTGCAATGATTATTTTCAATTTTTAATAATTCTAATTCCGTATATTTTTTTATAACGGATTTATATTTTTTTTCGAAGTCAATATTAAATTTTGCGTTTAATTGAGGAATATTTATTCCGTTTTTAAGCCTTAAAGCAAGAAATATTTCATTTTCCATTGTTTCTTGTACAAATAAAGTATGTTCTTCATCTTTTAACATAGGATTTATAATATATTTTTTAAAATTTGATATATTTCTGTATCTAATATTATTTTTATATCCGCTTGCGTTTAGTCCAAATCCGTAATATTCTTTATTTTTCCAATAAGAATTATTATGTTTCGATTCAAATCCGTTTTTCGCAAAATTGCTTATTTCATAGTGAATAAAATTATTTTTTTTAAGAAAATCACAAATTAACAAAAACATTTCCGCTTGTTGTTCGTCATCAGGAAGATTTTGCGGAATATGTTTACCGAAAAAAGAATTTTCTTCAATTTTTAATCCGTAAGTTGAAATATGTTGAACACCTAATTTTGCAAATTCTTCCAAATCTTGAATTAACATATTTTTATTTTGCATAGGTAAACCGTATATTAAATCCGTACTTATGTTATCAAATCCGCAAGATTTAATAATTTTTACGGAATTTAATATAATTAATTTTGAATGTCGACGACCGATTATATTTAAAATTTCATCATTAAATGTTTGAACTCCGACAGAAATTCTATTAATTTTTGTTTGCTTTAACCGATGAAACTTTTCATAATTTACACTTTCGGGATTTACCTCAATGGTTATTTCCGCATTTTCACAGAGATTAAAACAGTTAAGAATTTTATTTATATTCTCGATTTTCAATAAAGACGGTGTTCCTCCACCAATATATAAAGTTTTTAGCTCTTCATTTTGATATTCGTTTTTTATTTGAAGAAGCAAAGCTTGCATATATTCTTCTTCTTTGCTCAAATTATATCCTGATACAAAAGAACAATATTTGCATTTGTTATTACAAAAAGGAATATGTACATAAGCGTGTTCTATCATAAAAAAAATTATATCATTTTGTAAGAAATTTGAAAGTTTTACAAGGCTTTGATACAATTTTTGTATGGAGCTAAAAGTTAAAATAGAAAAAATGACACAAAAAGATGTAGATGAAGTTTTTTTAATTGAAAAAACGGTTCATCCGAATCATCATTGGTCAAAAGATGCTTTTTATAATGAATTGGCAAATAATTTAGCTGCATATTATTGCGTTAAAGAAAAAGAAACAAACAAAACGGTAGCTTTTATAGGATTTTGGAAAATATTTGAAGAAGCACATATTACAACGCTTGCAACTTTGCCGGAATACAGAAATTTACAATTGGCGCAACTTCTTTTAATCAAATGTTTTGAAGACTGTTATAAAGAAATGATTAAATTTGTAACTTTAGAAGTCAGAGAAAGTAACATTCCCGCAATTTCTTTATATGAAAAATTTATGTTTACTTCCGTTGGTATGCGAAAAAAATATTATCAAGATAACGGAGAGAATGCTATTATTATGTTTACACAAAATATTTGGTATGATAAATTTAAAAATAATTTTAATTCTTTAAAAGGAAATATTAATAAGGTATTTGTTGAAAATGATTAATAAAAGAGTAAAAGAGGGAATTACTAAATTTAAAACTCAAAATAAGCAAATTAAATTTTGTTTGGGAACACTTGCACTTATGACAATGTGCGTTGTTTTGCTTATAATTTCCACTTTTACTCAAATAAAAATTGATACATCCGAAAGTATAGGAATGAATTTTGAATTTGAATATATTCCTCAAATTCCGATTGTTATGTTTGTAACCGCTTTACTGGGAGATCGTTGGGGATTTTTAACAATACTTATTTATATTATTTTGGGATTAACTCCTTATTTCCCGATATTCGCTTTAGGTGGAGGTTTGAGCTATATTTTTCAATATAGTTTCGGGTATATTTTCGGATATATTTTTGCCGTAGTATTCGCAGGTAAAGAATTAAAAAAAGAAAAATTCTTTTTTAATATAATATTTGCAAGTTTAAAAGGAGTTGCATTAATTCATATTATCGGCATTTTATATTTGACAATAATTGCGTTAATAAAACACGATTCTGTTGATTATATAAAAAATATGATTTTTTATCGGTCATTGTCAAAAATATTATATGACATAGTTTTCAGTATAATATCAATAATAATAGCAAAAGGTTGCCGTAAAGTTTTATGGCTGATTATGGGTTAATACAATTTGTATAACCAAATTTTTACCAACACATAATATTATATTTATTATTAAGCTTTTTGCATGCCTGTTTTAGAACCCGCAACAATAAAAGTTGCCGGTAAAATTTTAGATGTAACGTTAGAAACGGCTTTTGCATCTTTTAAAAGCATATTTGCGGCTAACATAATGTCATCTGCGTGAACCAAATAATCTTCCGCTTCAATATCATGTTTAACTTCTTCTTTAAAGATTTTATTATTAACTTTATTCATAAATTTATTACCGACTTCCATTCCGCCGATAAGTGCGGTTAAAATCATTCCGACTTTCGGTAAAACCGCTAAAGCTTTATTTGCAACCAATGCGGTTTTAGAAGAAGATTTGATTTTCGGTAAACTAAATTTAGTTTTTTCCAAAATACTATTACCGATAGCTAAAGTTCCCAACGGAAAAAGCATATTACCGATAAATTGTTGAGAAGCTTCTCTTAATTTAAATTTTGCATTTTTTTTGTCTTTATCAGTCGCTAATCCGCCTAAAAGTCCGCCGACAACAGAACCTGCACCGATAAGCAAAGCATCGGTTTCATTGTATTTTAAATTACTTAATTTAACAGATGGATTTTTACCTTTAGACATTGCATAAACTCCGATGACAGAACCTGCAATACCCGCAGCACTACCAATAACAGACCCAATTGCAACTCTTCTTGCATTTTTTTGAGAATCAAATTGTTTCTTGTTGTTTTTAACTTTTTTTGAACTAAAACTTTGATTATGTATCGACTGAATCATTTGTTTTTCCTTAAAGTATTTTCATTTATATAAAAAACATGAAAAAAATTTTTTGTTAGTATGTTAATTCTTATTTACAAAAATAGTATATCACATTTTAATTATATTAAAATAGAATAAAATAACAAAAAAGGCAATATAAATGATAGATACTCATTCGCATATTAATTTTGACGAATATTTAGAAAATTTCGATTTGTTTTTAAATAATTTAAAATTAAATGACATAGAAAAAGTAATTATTCCGGGGGTAGAACCGTCTTGTTTCGCTCAAATAACCGAATTATGTTCAAAATATGAAATGTTATATTCTGCAATTGGGGTTCATCCGTCAGAATGGCGAAATTATGATGAAGATTTGATTTTAAAATATTTAAGTCATAAAAAAACAGTAGCTTTAGGTGAAATCGGATTAGATTTTTATTATGGTGCGGATGAGAAAGAAGAGCAAAAAGAAATTTTATACAAACAACTAGAAATTGCACAAAAATGTAATTTACCCGTAATAATTCACGATAGAAATGCACATGAAGAAATTTTTGAAATTGTAAGTCAATTTAAATTAAAAGATGTTGTTTTTCATTGTTTTTCGGGGGATGTAAAATTTATGGAAAAATGTTCCGAAAAAAATTATTATATTGCTTTAAACGGAATTGTGACATTTAAAAATGCAAAAGAAGCCAAAGAAGTTGCAAGAATAGTTCCGATTAACAGATTATTATTAGAAACTGATGCGCCATATCTTACTCCTGTTCCTTTTCGAGGAAAAATAAATTCTCCTGCATATTTAAAGTATATTGCAGAAGAAATAGCGCAATTACGAGGAGTTTCTCCTGAAACAATTAAAATTCAAACGACTGAAAATGCAAAAAGGATATTCAATTTTTAATGAAAAAAGAAAGATTAGATAAAATATTAACGGAAAAAGGATTTTTTGAAACAAAAAGTAAAGCTCAAGCCGCAATAATGGCAGGAGATGTTAAAGTTGACGGAGTAACAATTACAAAAGCGGGATTTCAATTTGAAGAAAAAGAAAACACTGTTTTTGAAATAAAGTCAATGCCGTTTGTTTCTCGTGGCGGATTTAAACTTGATAAAGCAATAAAAGCTTTTAACATTGATTTAAATAACAAAGTTTGTTTAGATGCAGGTGCTTCAACAGGCGGGTTTACCGATTGTATGTTACAAAACGGTGCAAAAAAAGTTTATAGTGTTGATGTCGGTTACGGTCAATTAGCTTGGAAATTAAGAACGGATGAACGAGTTAAAGTTATAGAAAAAATAAATATTAAAAATTGCGAAATTTGCGATATATATAATGCAAATGAGGAAAAAGCCGAATTTTTAACAATGGACTTATCTTTTATTTCTATAACAAAAGTAATTCAAAATATAATAAAACTGGCAGCTGAAAAATATGAAATAGTTTCATTAATAAAACCGCAATTTGAAGCAGGGAAAGAACAAGTCGGCAAAAACGGTGTTGTTCGAGAAAAAGAAATACATACAGAAGTTATAAATAAAGTAATTAATTATTGTACCGGTTTGGGTTTAAGCATTAAAGCAATTACATATTCTCCGATAAAAGGACCTAAAGGAAATATAGAATATTTGATATATTTAACAAATCAAGGTTGTAATTCTGAAATAAATGTAGAAGAAACAGTCAACAATGCTCATAACAATATATAATAAAGTTGACGAATTTTTAAAAAGAGAATAATATATAAAATAAGCGATGCAACGGTATCCGTTTTAAAAGAAGTACGTCATAGTGGCACTCTGCCGCAGAAAAAATAATTTTTAAATGTCGTAGTGGCGGAATTGGTATACGCGCACGTTTGAGGGGCGTGTGGAGCAATCCTTGCGGGTTCAAGTCCCGCCTACGACATTTTATTTAGCTTTTTTAATTATAAGCTACGGAACTTT
>CAZGRH010000018.1:0-15673 GCA_964527005.1 uncultured Muribaculaceae bacterium
ATTTAACAAAGTGCCAATATTTTTTTGCTGAATTAGCATCTCTTAAAATGTTACCGATTAATTCAGCATAAGTTTTTGTTGCTGTATCGAAACCGAAAGAAATTTCTATTTGGTCGTTTTTCAAGTCGCCGTCGATTGTTTTAGGGCAACCTATAACTTGAATGCCTGTGTTATTTTTTACGAACCATTCTGCTAACAATGCTGCATTTGTATTTGAATCGTCGCCGCCGATAATAACAACACCTGTAATATCTAAGTCTTTGCATACTTTTAGTGATTTTTGGAATTGTTCTTCTGTTTCTAATTTTGTTCTGCCTGAACCGATGATGTCGAAACCGCCTGTATTTCTGTATGCATCAATTTTTTCGGGAGTAAATTCTATATATTGTCCTTCAATGATACCGGAGGGTCCGCCTAAAAATCCATAAAGTTTGTTTTCGGGATTTGCTTGTTTTAAAGCATCATATAGTCCGGCAATAACGTTATGTCCTCCGGGGGCTTGTCCGCCTGATAATATTACACCAATATTTCTTTTTGGTGATACTTCTTTATTAGAAGTAGTTTTAAATGTAACTACGGGTTTTCCGTATGTATTTGCGAATAATTCTTTGATTTGTTCCGCATCTTTAACACATTCGGTTTTTGCACCCTCAATTAATGTCAAGTTGTTAATACCACCTGCCAATGAAGCCGGCAATTTCGGTTGGTATTTTAATCTTTCGATTTGAAGTGAAGAAAGTTCTTTCATTTTATTCTCCGTTCTCTTTGTACCAAATTACACACAAAATTGTATCACAAAAAATTTTCTCAAAGCAGTGTATTAATTAACCCATTTAAAACTTTTTACATATCCTGAGTCATTAATATTTCCGTCAATTATGGACTGAAAAGTCCTCGACGCATAGTTACCGTTTGTAAATTCAGGTATTTTTTCAACATTTTCCACTAAAGTTTTTTTATCGGTTTCAAGCAAAGAAATTCCCGGAATAAGTTTAAAAAATGTGTTTAGTGAAGCATTCCCGATTGAGCCGAAAACGGTAAATATTCTTTTTGATAAATTACCTAAAATTTCTAAATTTGCGTAAGTTCTGTTTATATCATAAGTTCCGTGTATATACATACTTAGATTTTCACCTTGAGAAAAAATTTCTATATCGTTTGCTATTCCGTTTTCGATTTTGCAATACCCGTTTATATCGGTAAAATAGCCTGTTTTTACAAGGTTTAGTATTTCAAGAATATTATTTAAAGAGAATGAAGTTATTCCGCTTTTTATTATATTGCTTGTTCTTAAAAGGTATTCCAATGAACCTAATTTGGGCATTCGTCCGTCAATAACATCAAAAAAGACTTTACCGTTCAGATTTTTTATCATTTCTTCATAAGTAGTACCTTTTGTATTTAGTATAATATTTCCGTTCGCATTTCCATATATTTGATTTTTGGCTTCAAATAATACCTCTGCCATGTAATTGGAGTCAACATTGTTTAATTTAAAATTACCGCCGAATGCAGTATCGTTTAAATCGTAGTTAAAATTACCGTTAACAGAACCGTTGCCGACGTTTAATTTTATATTTTTTGCCGTAAAAATTCCATCTTTGGTAATTTTAAAATTACTTGTAAAATCATTTGCAACAAGTTCTTTTATTTTTAATTTTTTTATGTTCAAAATTCCGTTTTCAAGTGACAAACCTGATAAATCGAGATTTTTAAGAGAATTGTTTTTGTTCATTGCTATGTGTGTCTTTGTGAAATTTCTTAACATTAAATTACTGTCAATTTCATCAGCATACATTTCTAACAATTTTATTTTTGGTTTACCTGTTATATTATTGCTTAATACAGATTTTATTTTTGCTTTTGAGTCCCCGATAAAACCAAATAATTTTACGTCGATTTCTTCATTATTTCCTGAAATTTCGATATTTTTTACAATAGTATCAAATAGCGGGATATTCAAATTTCTGCAATTTATATTTCCGATTAATTTGGTAATTTCGTTTGTTTCGTCCGAGCTGATTTTTATATCACAATTTAAAGTACCTTGCGTAAAAAACGGTTGTTTTAAAAATATATTTAAAAACCTTGCCGAAAGGCTTTTGTTGGTTTTTATATGTAAATTTTTAGGTATGAACATTGATTGTGTATTCTTTTTTAGAATACCGTTTACGGTTGCAAAAGTCATAGGATAAGTTTTATTGTTTTGTGATGTAATATATTTTATAAAATTGAATTTTTTTATGTTAATTTCGTTGCTGTTTGTTATATTAACATCGCAATCAAATTCTCTTTTTTCGGTAATTTCTCCTATATTTGTTTGTTCATAATAAATATCCGAATCGGGGTTTAAGGTTAGTTTCGGTTGAACATTTAGATTGTTGATATTTCCGTTAAAATTAACACTTAAATTAACATCTCCTTTTATTTTTATTTTATTTGCATATTCTTCCTGTAAATAATTATTTACAAAATTATTCGTAATTTTAGATGTAAAGAATCCGTTTAGATGAGGATTTGTAAGAATGTTTGAAATGCTTAAATTTCCGTATAACGGAATGTCATTGGATTTTGCGGTAAAATTATTAATCAATAATTTATCATTATTAATGTGAACATTAAAATTATCTGCCATTATCGGGATTTTTGAGTTTGAATGTTTTACGAATAAATTATTTATTGCAATTTCTCCGTTTAATTTATTTTTGTTTATATTAAATTGAAGTTTTGCATTTCCTTGATAATTTGTAAATTGTGCAATTATATTTTTGATATTATCAGGAATAAAATTTAATTTTTCGGAAATATTTAAATTCCCGATATTAAAATTATCCGCATTAATTTTTAAGTTATATAACGGATTAACCGTATCAATATTTTCAACATTTCCGATAATCGAAATGGGAGAATTAAATAATGTCAGTAACACGTTGTCTACAATAACTTTTGAATTTTTCATTGTAATTGTGCCTGATTTTGCTTTTAATTCGTTGTTTGAATTATCAGGTAAAAAATTCATTACGGCATAAGCTTTATCCGTAACGAAATCAAGGGATTTCGCTTTATATGTAAAGTATAAATCGTGTTTTGGTGTTAATTCGTATAAACTTGATAAATTCGGATATTCTTTCGGATATAAATATGATTTCGTTAAAAATTTTATAGTATCTTTTATATTTACTTCTTTAGCCGTAACAATTATATCAACATCAGGAATTTTTGTTTCTTCGTCAAGTAATATTTTCCCTGTTACTTTTAAAGGCGAAGTTCCGGAATTTCCTACAATTTCGTGAATATCGATTTTTTCTTCGGTAAAATCAACAATACCTTTTGATTTAACAAACGGAGTATAAAAACCGTCTAAATAAAATGAATTTCCCAACAAATAGACAGAACCTTTCGTTCTTAGGTTTGTAAATGCTTCTTCCGGAGGTAACGGAGGTTCGCCAAACGGAACCGGAGTTATTTTCGCTCCTATATCAACTGTTAATCTGACAGGACCTGTTGCATTCTTGATAACAACCAAACCGTCTTTAACTTCTTTTAATAGCTCGGAATTATTTATTATTTCCATTACATCTTTTGCTTCCGCAACGGAAGTTGAAATATTGCAATTTAAATGGTCGTTAATTTTTACTTTTCCGTTTATATTGAAAGGATTTTGTTTGATATATGCTTTTTGGGTTTTAAAAGAAACAACATCTTTATCAAAATTAACTTCACCGAATATGTTTTTCGCTTCTCCGAAAATGCCGTTATAAGATAATTGCGCATTATTAAATTTACTAAATCCTTTTATATCGATTAAAGTAGGAGATCCTTTTATATCTAAGTCTATTTTGCCTTTCCCTTTTGTTATGTCCATTTCAGGAATAGGACCAAGTTGAAAGTTAAAAACTTTGCTTATGGGTACGGTTAATTTTTGCGCTAACGGGAAATCTATATTGTCGGTTGATTTTACGATTACGTGATTTGTTCCCTCTCTGAACATGTAAACATTACCGAAAACATGTACATTTTGTTGATCGGGCATATCCATCAAAATATCCATATCTAAAGTACGTTTATTCATAATAATTTTAATGCTGCCTTTGTGTAATTTATGAATGGATTTATCGTACAAAATGTGAAGATTTTTGCCGTGTGCAAAACCTGTAATATCAGGAGCGGGAGGTTTCCCGTTTACTCCGATTTTTGCATTAATATCACCAAATATGCCGTAATTTTTTATTTTTTCCATTATCATTGTTTGTTTAAACATGTTAGGAGGACAAAGTTTAATAAGATTTTCAGCTTTGGTATTTAATATTTCAATATTTAAGTTTAAATCTGGAATTTTGTTTAATTTAATTGTTCCGTCCGATTTGACATTAACATTATTTGCGGTTAGTTTGGCACCGTTAATTTTAATTTCATTATCAAATAATTCAATGTTTGAATTTAATTTTGTAATACCGTTTCCGACAATGTGATTTTGCCATCCGTTCCTGTCGTATTCAATATCTTTGAATGTAGTATTTATTGTAATTTTATTTTTGTAATTTTCGTCAATTTCTGAAGAAAATTGTATATATTCAATATTTCCGTCCAATTTTTTGGTGTTTTTATCAACATATTTTTTTATAAACGGCTCAATAAGTCCCAAATCAATATTATATGCAAGAACACTTCCTGATAACATATCGGCTTTATAATTTTTTTTAAACGGAAAATCAAATTGTAAGTTAACATCTAAGTCGCTTGCTATTTGATTGTTTGCGGATATTTTTCCGCTGAATTCGGTATTTATTTCATTTTTTGTTTTATTTATTTTAAATGAATTAATTTCGCAAGCGGCGGTTTTATTTAATTCTTTGTCGTTTAAATTAACGCTTAATTTGTTTATAAATCCGTTAAATTTTTTTACTTTTATTTTAAAGGTTTTATTTCTGTTTTTCGGAAAAAGTTTTTCATAATTAAAAATACCTTGTTCATCTTTTTCCAAGTTAAGAACTATGTTATTTGCATTAACGGTATTAAAATTTATTTGTTTAAAAATTAAAGGAAATATTTTTAATGAAACATTTGCATTATTTGTTTGAAAAAATATTGAATTGGTATTTTTATCAGAAATAATAAAATTGTCTGCTTTTATAAGAATGTAAGGTAAAATATTTGTTTTTACATTTGCATTTTGATATTCGATTTTTAAATTTGTTTTTTTGGAAATATAATTTTTTATTAAATCGGTATTTAAAAGAGTTTTTATACCAATTGGCAACGCAAACAGATATATACACTCAAAGGTAATGAGCGTAATAAAAATTTTTATTAGTTTTTTTATAAGTTTTTTATTTATATGCATTAAAAGGTATCTGTTAATGTATTCTAAAATTATTATATTATTTTAAAAATAAAAGTTCAAACATTTGTGTTGATTTGCAAATTACTAAAATTGTTGTAAAATTTAAAAAGTATATAAAATAAGTGATTTAAAATGAAAATATCGGAATATATAAAAAAATTTAAACTTAACAAAATGCCGAAATCGGTTACAAATATAACATTAATTGTAATTTTTGCTTTAGTACTTACGGGAATTCTTGTTTCAAAGTATTTTTTCTTTCAAACAATTGTAGGAAGTGATAATACGAGTAAAGTTCAGGTAATTGCACCGAAAGATATAGAAGTTGTCGATTCTTTAAAAACAGAAATCAGACGAAGAGAAGTTGCACAAAAAGTGGGATTTATATATACAACAGGTGATAGCTTATATATAAAAAATAATTTATCTCAATTTATAGATTTAATAAAAAAAGTCAGAGAAAGCGGTGCTTCTGAATATGAAAAAAGTCAAGAACTTGAAGTATTGCTTGATTTATCTCATAATCATTCTAAAAATTTTATTGTTGCTTATTTGTTAAATATAAATAATGACTTGTTGGATGAAGTTTTTAATGAAGCTGAAAGAACGCTAACTGCTGTTTTAAATGAGGGTGTAACTCAAAATGATATTGAAAATAAACTTTTATCCAAAATTATTAAAAGGAATATTGTTTCTCATACAACAAATGTGCAAATTAAAGTAATTACGGCATTATTAGAACAAGTAATTATTCCGAACATGATTGTAAATGAAGAGGCAACCGAACAAGCACGAAAAAATGCTCAAGATATGATTGCCCCTATTAAAGTTAAATTTAATAAAGGTGAACCGATTGTTAAAGTCGGAGAATTAATTACTCAAGTTAAAAAAGAAGCTTTAAGCAAAGCAGGGTATAATATTTTAAGAATAAACTATAAAGGAATATTCGGTGTTCTTTGTCTTGTTGGCATCGGTATTTTTTCTGTTTTCTATTATTTAAAATATTTTGAACCTAAATTTCAAAATAAACGATATATGTTTTTAGTTGGGACTTTATCCCTTTTTGTTGCAATGACTGCGGTAATGTTGCCTTTAAACTGGTCGGTATTTATTTTACCTTTCCCGTTTTTTGCCATAATATTATCTGTATTTTTAAATCCGAGAACTTCATTTTTTATTACTGTAACTTTATTAACAATAATTACTTTTTCGTTACAATTTTCAGCATTGGCAATGTCGGTATTTATTCTGTCCATTATTGTTTCAACAATCGGTATGAATACTATTAAATATTCAAGAAGATTTGATTTAATAAAAGTGGGTGTATATACCTCTGTTTCAATGGTAATTATTATATTATGCGTATATTATGATTTGGGATTTGATAAATTGTTAAAAGATTTGTCATCCGGTTTAATAAACGGATTTTTATCGGGAATTATTGCGTTAGGTATGATTCCGTTTTTTGAAAATACATTTAAAGTAATAACAATGTTCGGATTGGCGGAATTAGGTGATTATAATCAACCGTTATTGAAAAAACTTCATGATGTTGCGCCCGGAACTTTTGAACATAGTTTGAGAGTTTCTAATTTAACGGAATCAGTAGCGGAGGCAATTGGTGCTGACCCTATTTTGGCAAGGGTAGGTGCTTTGTATCATGATGTCGGTAAAATAGTTCGTCCGTTATTTTTTGTAGAAAATCAAACTTATAGCGGAATTGAAAATCCTCATGAAAAATTGACTCCCCGTTCAAGTAAGATGGTAATTACTTCTCATACAAAAGACGGTTTGGATTTGGCTAAAAAATACAATATCCCTGATGTTATTCAAGATTTTATTATACAACATCACGGTGATTCTCTTGCAAGTTATTTCTATAATTTGGCTGTTATTCAAGAGGGTGAAGAAAATGTAAAAGAAGAGCAATTCAGATATAACGGACCAAAACCGAATACTAAAGAAACTGCCATTTTAATGATTGCAGATGCCGTTGAATCAGCTTCAAGAACGCTTAAAGACCACTCGCAAGAAGAATTGGATGCGTTAATAAACAAAATTATTTGTGACAGATTAGAAGATAATCAATTATCTGAAAGCCCTTTAACTCAAAAAGATTTAAAAGTTATAGCTACTACTCTTTCACGTGTATTGCGTTCCGTTTTTCATAAGCGTATTAAATATCAGGAACAAATAGAAGAAGAACAATTTAAACAAGGTGATAATGATTAATATTAGTTGTTTTATTGAAAATATATATGATGATTTTGATATTAATGAACAAGAAATATATCAAAATACGTTAAGAATTGCACGTTATATTCTTGAACAACAAGATATTGCGGAAAAATCTTGTATAAACAACAGAAAGTTTTCCGATATTGTTTTTGACATAGTATTTTGTGATAATGAAAATATACATAGAATAAACAAAGAATACAGACAAAAAGATTCACCTACGGATGTAATTACTTTCGCTATTTTTGCAGATTCTCCCGAAGAAGAAAAATTTATTTTTGACGGTGAAATTAATTTGGGCGAAATAATTGTTTCTTTAGATAAAATTAAAACTCAAGCTGTTGAAAACAATGTTTCATTTGAAGAAGAGTTATATTATATTATTTCTCACGGAATTTTACATTTGTTAGGATTTGACCATCTAACTCAAATTGATTATGATTTTATGGTAAAAATACAAAATGAAGCGAAAACAAAGGCGATAATTAATGACAAAATTTAAATCCGAAAATTATTCTCAAAGTGTAAATCACGCATTAAAAGGCTTGAGGCTTGCTATATATTCTCAACGTAATTTTAAATTGGAAGCAACAATTGCAATAATTGTTTTTGTAGTTGCGGAATTATTAAAATTTTCAATTACCGATATGGCAATTTTAATTCTTACAATCGCATTTGTATTGGTTGCGGAATTATTAAATTCTATTATTGAATTTACTCTTGATGCGGTGTATAAAAATAATTATTCAAAATTGGTTGAAATGGCAAAAGATATGGCAGCAGGCATGGTCTTTTTTTCAGTGTTCATGAGTATTATTATCGGAATATTTTTGTTTGTTCCTTATGTAATGGATGTGTTTTATTAAAAACGAATAAAAAGTGATTTTAATAATCCTTTAAAAAAACGTTTATCAAAAGAAAAAAATATTTTTTTGTATAATAAACATAAATTTGCACTGTTTATTTTTTCTTTAAAATATTCTTTATTTTCAAAAATAAATTTAAACATTTGACTTCTGATTTTTTTATTATTTCTGAAATAACAATTTTGAGTTTTTTCTTTTAAATATTTTTTGTTTCCCATTACGGGATTGGCTAAAGAATAATTTGAAGTATGGCGTCTGTATGCATATAAAGTTCTGTAAATAACGGCACTTGAACCGATTAAATGGCAAAAAGAAAATACAAATTTGTCTGCGGTAATTTTTAATTTTCTTGTTTTTTCAATGATTAAAAGAATATCACATACGGATTTTCTCATCATTGCAGAACTGCTTGGACCCCAGTGCCAAGTTGCAAAACTATATTTACTGTTATCTAATAATTTTACTTCACAACCTTTGTCAATATCATTTGCACTTTTATAATTGCAAAATTCTTCGTAGGATTTATTTTCAATCGTAAAATTTTCTTTTATTTTACAAGGACTATCAATTGAATGTAAAGTATGGAGAACATTGTTTTCGTCAATTTCTGCTTGTGAACAAGTTGTCATTGCAACGGAAGTTTTTAAATGTGCTTCTATATGAATTGCGCAATATTCGGGAAATAATACATCATCTCCATCAATTGAACAAACAAATTGTCCTTTTGCAATTTTGACTCCTTTTAAGAACGATGCAAGTTGCCCGATATTATTTTCATTTTTTATAAATTTAATTTCAAGCTCCGGATTATCGTTTATAAAATTTTGAATTTTATCTTTTGTTAAATCTTTGGAAACATCATCAATAACAATAATCTCGTAGTTTTTATATGTCTGATTTTTAATACTCATTAAGCAATCACACACAAAATTTTCAAAATTGTGTGTGATTACTATAAATGATACTTTGGGTAAATTTAAAAAATCTTCCATTTTATTATTAAACTATAGCTTTTTCTATTCTGTATTTTACTTTTTCTTTGCCAAGAACTTCAAGAACAACGCCCATATCAGCACCGTGAGTTCTGCCTGTTAATGCGGCTCTTATTGTCCACATTGTAACTTTCGGTTTTATACCTTGTTCTTTAAAGAAAGTTCTAAAATCTGCAAGCTGTTCATGAAGCTTTTCTTCATCTTCAAAATTTAAATTGTTAATTCTTGAATTAAATTCTTTAAGAATGGTTTGAGCTTGTTCAGTATCAATATTTGCTTCTTTTACACCTTCTTCATATTCAATATCTTTACCAAAGAAATAAGCAACATCATTGGTTAAATCGGATAGTATCGTTATCGGCTCACGAGTTGCGGCAATAACTTTTTCAAGATTTTCTTCGCTTAATTCATTAAGGTCATATTTTGATAAAAATGGTTTCGCCATTTGAGTTAATTTTTTAATATCCATTTTCTTAATGTATTGACCGTTCATCCAATTTAATTTGTCATATTCAAAAATTGAATTGGATGATGAAATTTCATTAATTCTAAAATCTTGAGCGATTTCTTCCAAAGTTTTAATTTCGTTTGAGTCAGATGGCGCCCATCCTAATAATGCAACAAAGTTTAATAAAGCTTCGGTTAAATATCCTTTTTCAACAAATTCACTAACTGCGGTTGCGCCGTGACGTTTAGAAAGTTTGCTTCTGTCCGGTGCTAAAATCATTCCTAAGTGTCCAAATCTTGGAACTTCTGCGCCTAATGCTTCATATATTAAAATTTGTTTGAAAGTGTTTGAAATATGGTCTTCACCACGAATGATATGAGAAATTTTCATTAACATATCGTCAATTACTACTGCATAGTTATAAGTTGGCGCTCCGTTAGATTTCATAATTACGAAATCACCGATTAAATCGGTATCTTGATGTAATTTGCCTTTTACAAGGTCATCAAATTCTAAAACAGAAGTATTATGAAAAGCTTTTTGAGCTTTTGCAACGTTAAATCTGATAGCCGGTTTTTTACCTTCTGCTTTTAATTTTGCCTTTTCTTCTTCAGTTAAATTCAAGCATTTTTTTGAATAAACATAAGCTTGTTTATTTGCGGTTGCAAGTTCTTTTTCTGCTTCTAATTCTTCGGGTGTGCAGAAACATTCATAAGCAAATCCTTTATCTAAAAGTTCTTGAATATATTTAGGATAAATATCAAATCTTTCAGATTGCGTATAAGGTCCGTAGTTTCCGCCGACATCCGGTCCTTCGTCCCAATTTAATCCTAAAGCTTTTAAACTGTCAAAAATATTATCAACATAAGCTTGGCTTGTGCGTTCCGCATCTGTATCTTCAATCCTTAAAACGAATTTGCCGTTATTTTTTTTGGCGAATAAATAATTAAATAAAGCCGTTCTGGCTGTTCCGACATGTAAATTACCGCTTGGTGACGGGGCGATTCTAACTCTTATTTCTTCCATTTTTTTCTCCGATTTGTGTATTTTCTATAAATATATTTTATTACAAACATAAAAATAAGATTTAAATTTAACCTCTTTTCTTCTATAATCCTTAATTATGATTTTACAAAGAAATACTCAAAATATTGAACAAATATATAAAGATATGCTTATTCAATTCCCTCAAAATGAATTGAAAACTTTTGAACAATATAAAAAACTCACATCTTTAAATGAGTATGTTGTTTATAATGCAATAGAAAATGAAAAACAAACAGGATATATTATTATCGTTGAAAATAAAAAATTGAAATGCATTTGGATTGATTATTTAGCGGTTTTTCAAGAATATCAATCTCAAGGGTACGGACATAAAATATTAAAACGGTTAAAAGATTTACATTTTAATTATAACGGTTGTTTTTTCGAAGTTGAAAAACCGAATAAAAATAATATTAATACAATACGACGTGTAAAGTTTTATGAAATGCAAGCTGCCGAAAAGTTGCCGATTGATTATTATTTCCCTGATTATAATGAGGCATTGCCAATGGATTTATATTATTTTAACTATAACAATATAAATTTAAAATCGGATTATATTTTTGATGTAATAAAATTTGTTTTTAATATTCTTCATTCTGATATTAAAGATGTCGAAAAAATTTACAAAAAGATTGTTTTGATTAATTAGGATGATTATTATCAAAATGTAAAATTACTTTTCCTGTTTGCAAGGATTTTTGTACATCTATAATTCTTTGATTTGAACTTCCGACCCATTGTAATTTTTCATCTTTTAATGTTTTTACAAAACGTCCGTCGACTAAAACATCTATATATTTTTTGTCTTCTACGTCTTCAAAATCTTTCCATAAAAATCCTGTATAAACCCATACTGTTTTGTCAGGATGAAGAGATTTTACTTTTTTAATTAGTCTGAAAATTTCGTTTCTGTTAAAGGGGTGCATAGGATCACCGCCTGAAAATGTAATTCCTGAAATATAAGGTTTGTTTAACGCTTCAAAAAGTTCATTTTCAGCAGCTTCGTCAAATGGCAAACCTCCGGTTACATCCCAAGTAATAGGATTTTGGCAATCTTCACATTGATGATTACAACCTGCAACCCAAAGGACAACTCTTAATCCGTCCCCATTTAACATATCATCTTTTGTAATATTATGATAATTCATTTTACATACTGACTCTATCTTTTATTTCATCCATTTTTGCCGCATTTAAACGGGTATCGCCTTTTACTCTCGAATAAGAAAGATATCCGTTCATTCTGTCAATTTTGGTTAAATTTTTAGAACCGCATTTTGGACAAACATCCATATTTAATTCTTGATGACCGCAATCATCACAATATGAAAGTGATAAATTTACTCCTTCGTAAAATCCCATATCCATAGCTCTTTCAATAAGTGTTTTTATTGCTTCTTTGTTGTAAGCAATCGGATATTTAACATATTGAATTTTGCCGCCATTCATTAAATCCCAAAATCTGCTTTCTAAATCTTGTTTTTGTATCGGTGTTATTTTTTCGCTTACGTGACAGTGAAAACTGTTGGAAACATAACTTTTATCCGAAACATTTTCAATTACACCGTATTTTTCACGGAATTGTTTAACTTGAAGTCCGCATAAACTTTCGGCGGGTGTGCCGTATAAAGCATATAAATTTCCGTCAGCTTCTTTAAATTCAGAAACTTTTTTATTTATATATTCCATAACTTCAATTGCGAATTTTCCGTCTTCAACTAAAGATTTTCCGTTATGAAGTTCTTGTAATTCGTTAAGTGCCGTAATTCCGAAAGAAGCGGTTGCTGATTTTAAAAGCGGTTTTATTTTGTCGTGAAAACCTAAATGCCCGCCTAAAAATCCTCCTTCGCAATATGCAAGCGGATTGGTTGATGCTTTCATTTCGCCTAAATAATCATAAGTTCTGATGTGGATTTTTCTGATTAACTCCAAGTAATAATCAAGAACATCATAAAAATCTTTACTTTCTTTTTTTGCTTTGGCATAAATCATCGGTAAATGAAGACTTATTGCGCCAATGTTAAATCTTCCGACAAAAACAGGTTCATCGTTTTCATCTTGAGGTGTCATTCCGCCTTTTTCAAACCACGGGGATAAAAATGCTCTGCAACCCATTGGAGAAATAACTTTTCCGTATTTTTTATAAATGCTTGCGACATATCCGTCACCTGTTAAGCTTAGCCAATCAGGATACATAGAATGTTGCGAGCATTCTATTCCGGCTTCAAATACATCTTCAAGTTCTTTTTCTTTTCCGTGAAGATTTTTATCATACAAGAAAACTATTTTTGGAAATAAAACGGGTTTTTTGCATTCTTTTTTGCCTTGACCGTTTTTTCGTGTTTTTAAAGCTGCAATTGCTGCCATTTTGGAATATTCATCGGTTCCTAATCCTAAAGTAATCGTTATAAAGGGATAATCTCCTCTTGATGAGGCAACTGTATTAAATTTATATTCCCAACCTTGAAAACCTTGTTCAAAATCAACACGTACGTCGTTAAGTGCTTCTTCTTTGGCTTTTTCAAAAGATAATCCCATTGAAATATAACGTTCATATTGCTTGTCAAAAGTTCTTTTTGCGTATGGAGAAAGAAGTTTGTCGACTTCTGCAACTGTAAATCCGCCATATTGTTGACTTGCTGCTGCCATTACAATATCTCCGATTACATCAAATGCAACCGCAAGTGATTTAGGTTCGTTATACCAAAGATTACCCATTTCAAATCCGTCTTTAAGCACCGTTGCAACATCAAATAAACAACAGTTCATTGTGTCACGTCTTGCAGACATATCGTGAATGTATATATAACCGTCACGAATGGCTTGAAGATCGTCGACTGTTAAGAAAAACTTTTTGTATAATTCTTTATTTAATTGATTGAAAATTAAAGAGCGTTTTGTTGAAACTAAGGCAGAATCGGAATTTGAATTTTCTTTATCTCCTACATACATAATTTTTTGACTTTCTTGATATACTTTATCAAGCATTCTTACAAAATCTTGTTTGTAATTGCGATAATTTCTGTAACTTTCACAAACTTTCGGAGCAACGGCTTCAAGTGCTGATTCTACATAATTATGCATTTCTTGAATTGCAATATCTTCTTTGGCATTTTTTTGAATTTCAGTTTCAACTACAGTGCAAATTTTATCCAGTTGTTCTTGTGTAAAATCAATAAGAACACGTCTTGCAGATTTTTTTACCGCATTGATAACTTTTTGAACGTCAAATTTTTCTTTAGTACCGTCTTTTTTGATAACAAAAAATTTTCTACCGTTTTCCATGCTCTACCCCTGTTGTATAATTGTGTACCACAAAACACTTGTTTATAATGTTTTTGGCTTTGTATACTTCCCTAAGTTTATTTTTTATATTGTTAATATTTTACTATAAATTTTAATATCTGTAAATAACTAAAAATAGAAAAATTGATAATTGTTATCATTTTTGTGATTTGTTTTGCATTCTTTATTAAATCAAATTAATATGAAAGAAAAGGTCTTTTAATTATTGATTATTTTGTTATTATATAAGTAGATAAATCGCATAAAAAGAGTAAAGCGACATGGCAAAAGTTGATATTAGTACACAAAAAAAGATTGCGGCAGGATTATCAATAACTTCTAATGCGTTAATTATAATTTTAAAAATTATTGCGGGTATTATATCGGGAAGTATAAGTATTATTTCGGAAGCGATACATTCTTTTTCTGATTTTTTAGCATCGATACTTACTTTTTTTGCGGTATCACGTTCAAGTGAGCCTGCTGATAAAGAACATCCGTTCGGGCATGGCAAATATGAAGATATGTCGGGCTTTATAGAAGGCGGGCTTATTATATTTGCGGGAGTTTATATTGTATATGAGGCTTCTAAAAAATTAATTTTTTATAGTGATATGCGAACAGAACCAACAATTGGTATATATGTAATGGCATTTGCAATAGTTGCGAATTGCGTTGTTAGCAGTTATTTGTTTAAAGTTGCAAAAAAGTCAGATTCAATTTCTTTGTATGCTGATGCACAACATTTAAGAACGGATATTTTATCTTCTTTAGGGGTTTTAATCGGTTTGGTGATTATTAAATATACAGGATTAATAATTTTAGATTCTGTTATTGCATTAATTGTCGCATGGGTTATAATAAAAGCAGGATATTCAATTTCAAAAAATACGCTGAATAATCTTTTGGATGGTTCATTGCCGGTTGAAGATGTAGCAAAAATTGAACGGATATTAAATAAAAATTGTTCGATAAAAGGTTTTAAAGATTTAAAAGCCAGAAAAGTAGGACAGTGTAAGGATATTGAAATAACAGTATTTTTTAATCCCGATATAACAATTGCGGAATGTCATAAAGTATGTGATGAAATTGAAGTTAAAATAGAAGAAGAAATGGAACAAGTGAGTATAATAATACATCCTGAACCTGAAAACATAAAAATAGTAAAATAATGTGATGGAGAGATGTCCGAGTGGTTTAAGGTGCAAATCTCGAAAATTTGTGTGAGGGTAACTTCACCGAGGGTTCGAATCCCTCTCTCTCCGATTTATAGTCCACTTTAATTTATAAAGTGGACTTTTAAATTGCACCAATCTACTTTAACAGGACATTTTATTTGAACGAATAGAAGTATTTGTACTGTCCCCCAAAAAGTGGACAATTAACTCGCAAAAGTGTACATGTTAAATAATTAGTTACATTTTTTTTAAAATAAATAAACAATAAAAAA
>CAZGRH010000019.1:0-10213 GCA_964527005.1 uncultured Muribaculaceae bacterium
TTATTAAAATGTGTTGTCGTTCTTGTAAATATTTTTTAATTGCACCGCAGGCTTTATTTCCAATCGGAATTATTCGCTCTTTATCGCCTTTTCCAAGACATTTTATATATTTTGCATTTAAATCAATATTTGAAAGTTGAATGTCGGTTAATTCTGAAACTCGTAAACCTGCGGCATAAAGAAGTTCAAATATCGCTTTTTCAAGAACAGACATTTTCCCTTTTAGAAGCATATTAATTTCTTTCATTGATAACACTTTTGGCAATCGTTTCGGAAGTTTTGGTTGCTCAATACTTAATGTGGGATTATGTTTTATATCCGAATTAATATTTAACCAATTAAAAAAGCCTTTTATGGATGCCACTTCTCTTGAAATACTGGCAGGTGTGTATTTCTCGTCATACAAATTTTTAATATAAGAATTTATGTGAAATCTGGTAATTTCATCAAGCGAAATAATATTACAAGAGTCGAGGAAAACAGATAAATTAAACAAATCGGAGCGATAAGCCAATAATGTATTATTAGCCAATCCTCGCTCAATTTGCAAATATTCCAGATATTTTGATATATAAGGAACTAACATGGTTCAATTGTAACATTTTGAATGCAAAAAGTTAAATTTTATATTCTTTTTTATATTTGTTTATAAATTTATCCATTGATTGTTCAAGCATTTGAGCTTTTGCTTCACGTTCAACTTCTTCTTGATTTGTAAAATTTACTACAATTGATGGAATATATCTTGGTTCTTCATTTGCATTTGTTGTTACTTTATTAATTGTTGAATTGTTTTGAACATTTGTATTTGTTTGAGGATTTACAACATTTGCAGAATTGTCTGCGATATTTGAATTTTGATTTACCGGATTGTTGTTTGCATTTAAAGAATTGTTATCAGCACCAAAAATATCAAGTAAATTCGTAGAATTTATATTTTTGTTCGGAGTTAAATTATTTGTTGTCATTGTTTGCGGATTTGTTCCTTTAACATCATTCTTATCTTTTCCGCTTTTTTCTTTTTCTTTTTTCAAATATGCTTTCGGCTCACCAAAAATTTTGTGACATAATTTTTCACACGGTTTTTGTAATAAAGGTGATAATACAAACATTACTAATGCAAATCTTGCAAAACCGCCTGCAAAACCTTTTACTTTGGAAGTTGCTTTACCTGTTTTAGTTGGAGATTTAATTGTATCCAAACCTGTATCCAAAATAGTAGCTAAAAATTTCAATGGTTTTTCCCAAAATTTAATTTTAGCACCTTGTTGTTTTAAAGCTTGAACAGAAACTTTTGCTTCTTTTAATGTTTTGTTTGCTAATTTTGCAACTTCTTTTTCATCAACACCTTTTAATAACAATTTCTTTTGGATTTTTGCAATTTTTGTAGCAGTATTTACGGTTTTTGTATCTAATTTTGCTTTATTTGCGATATTAACAATTTCTTGTTTCGCTTCTTGTGATAAATTTGCATTTCTTATACTTGTCGGAGTTAAATATTTTACAAAATTTTTAATCGGATTAGTTATAATTCCCAAAGCACCACTTTGATTTTTAAGGTTTTTTGCCCGAGCTTTTGCTTCTGCGAATGATTTACCCGACAATTCTTTAACTATATCTAAATCAATACCATCTTGAATTAATTTAGTTTGAATTTTTGCAACACCCAAATCTGCAACTTTTGAATTTGTATTTTTTACTAAATTATTTAAAGCATTTTTACCGTTAATCGACATTCCTCTATATTTATTACCGCCGACTTTATAAATTAAATTTGTCCGTGGTCGCATTAAAACAAAACCAAGGTAATTATTTGACATTAAATGCATAAATGTAGCTAATTTTTCACCTTTTGGAGCTTCTTTAGCTTCTTTTGCCGCACTTAATATAGCACCTGCAACCATAAACATACTGATTAAACCGCCGCCATCATAAGTCAATATATCTTTAAATTTTACAAACCCTTTGGCTGCAGATTTACCCAATGCTGTTCTGCCAATTGATAAATTTGCAGATTTTAATTTGTTTGTCAAATGTGATAAATCTTTAGTTGAAATATTATTGTTTAATACATCTTCTGCAATATCAGCAATTTGTGTTGATGATAATTTTACACCTTTTTTACCGTTTTCTTTTAATAAAGTTCTAGATGGTTGTAAATTTATATTTGTTAATAAACCATCCACGAAATTTTTATTGGCACCACAATTAAGTGTTTCCGTTAATATACTTCTCAATTGATCATGCGTTAAAACTTTTCCTTTATTAAATACATCATCTAATAAGTTTATAGAAGTTTGAGGTTTATTCGGCAAGTTTTTTAAAATTTCAAGCATCCGATTACCGTCAGGAATATCGTTAACAACTTTCAATACTTCAGATAATACTTTTTCACCATACTTGTCAGACATAGTTACGGAATAAGATTTTGCCATTGAAGCTTTTGCAATTGCTTTGTAATCATCCGTAAAATATTTCGTAAATCTGTTATTTTTTATAAAATTAGAAATTTTTTCTTTATTTTTCGGTGCAAATTTTTGTTCAAGTTTAAATAAATCCGAAACTTTATCGCCGAATTGAGCAATTTTATCTAATAAACCTTCTTCGTTTCTTATACCTATTTTTTTGTCGATAAATTTATCACCAAGTACAAGGGGGGCTGTAATCATTAATGTAGGTATTAATTTCTTTTTATCAGTCATTGAACCTACGGATTTAACCGTTGTATTTTCTCCAACAGTACCTCTTGTTTTATCCAAAGATTGTTTTAAATCTTTTTGCTTTAATGCATTATTTGTTACGTTATATTGTAAATTTGCCGATGGAATAATTTGTGACATATTAACTCCTATGTATAATAATAAAACAAAATCATTGTGAAAAATTGCCAAATTATTAAGAAATTTTAAAAAAAAAACGGACAAATATGCCCGTTTCCCTGTTAAATAAAATTATTTCCATGAAATTAAATGTTATCCGTTAAACAAATTAAATGTTCTGTCTATATTACTGCTAATTACGCTTTTTACGGATTCATATTCTTTAGAAATTGCGGAATTTTCAGTTTCTAATTCTTGCATTTCCATATCAAATTGATTATCTTTTCTTTCTATTTGTTTTAATTCGTACTCATAAGTACTTTCAGCAGCTGCATCATCCGACGTATCCAACACCCATTCCAATTGAGTATTAGATCCTAAAATATCAGCTGAAATAGGGTCTGTTTCACTCGTATTATAAAGTAATAAACCGCCATTCATAATTAAACCTTGTAATTTATCTGAATCACCCAAGAAAGATGAACCGTCTAAAATATCAAATTCTTCTTGCGAAGTTGTTTGATTTGTAGCCGAATTATTTATAACAGTTGCTTTTCCTGTTGTTTCATCTATTGATAACAACCGATTTCCATCTATGTCGGATGGAATAATCCAATTGCCGTCATCATCTTTTTTTAAGTATAATTGACCTTTTAAATTTCCTACCAAGTATCCCATTTGAGAAAGATTAGAATAATTTACATCTTGTTTTTCATAACCTTTTTCAGAAGACATATCGGTTACTTTTATTTGTAATTTATAATTGCTTGTCGCTTCGGAATATGCTTGAGCAGCTTCTTGTGAATCTAATGCCAATTGATTTTGTCTATGAGAAATCATTGTCATTTGTAAACCAATATCACTCATTCTTGATGTTAACATCAATAATCTGCCTTGTGATGACGATAATCCCATAAATTACTCCAATTCATATCTTTATACTAATAATATAATCGGCATTTTCTAAAATAACTTGAGATTTTATTAA
Organism: uncultured Muribaculaceae bacterium; assembly: GCA_964527005.1. Classification (GTDB taxonomy): domain Bacteria; phylum Cyanobacteriota; class Vampirovibrionia; order Gastranaerophilales; family Gastranaerophilaceae; genus Avigastranaerophilus. Next base: position 3,808 of record CAZGRH010000019.1, read on the forward strand.
AATTAACTTAATATTTCTATACAAATTATCTGTTTTTTATGTAAGAAGAAATATCAATTACTTTATTTACTTCTTGCGGGATAAAATTTTCACAAGTAGACCACAACAACATTTCCGGTAATTCTGTAGCATTTTGATTATCGACTGCGTATTTGTTGCAATATCCTTTAATCATATTGTTTGTACCGTCTATTTTGGGTGAAAAATATGCACAAGATTGACAAATTTGAAGTCTAAATCCGTGTTGTTCCACCATATCAGATATATTTTTTACCGCATCACACATTCTTACATAGCATTGTTGTGTTTCTTGTTTTCTGTTTTTATATCTAAAAATTGCTTTTTTAAATCCGCCGTCCGAAATTAAATCTATGTGGCAGGGAAATACCGTTGTGCCGTTTGTAACGTTAACGGGAACGGAAATTTTTTCGATATTATCATTTTTTTTCTTATGTTTAAATATTTTTCCTAAAACTTTGTTTTCACAAAACAAGTCAGAAAGTGTAAAAAACGGACATGAAACTAAATATATTAATGATTTTAAATATAAATTACTTTTATAGACTGAAGCAGCAAAAGCACCTGCGAGGACAACTGCTAAAAATATTGCCCAAGGGAAATCAAATAGAAAATAATAATTAAATGAATAAACCGCCAATAAAAATAAACCGGCAACTAATAATATAGGATTTGGTTTAAACAAAGAAAATAGGAATTCTAAAAATTTAAAATTTAATAAACACTTAAAATTGAAGCAATGGAAGAATAAAGACATTTTATAAGAGAAAGTCGGACGTCTTAGTTCATAATCCATTGAAGAAACATAAGTTTTTATCTCCGGAACAAAAACAGGAGGATATTTTACACTCGTCAATAAAAACGAATATTTTAATTCTGAATTTGCATTTCTAAAATCAATACATTGTACTTTTTCTAATACTTCATGCCTGATAGCGGTAATATCAGAATCAATAGGAACGGCTAATCCCAATTTTGAACGACCAATTTTCATAATATTCGTATTATATTCGTTTACACTTGACCAAACTTTTTCATAATAATCAGCATTTTCCAAGAAAATTTCAGTTGAACCTACAACTACGGGATGTTCATTTAAAGCTTCATTGACAGAAGATAAAAAATCACTTCTTATAATTCTGTTTGCATTTAAAAATACATAACCGTCAACTTTTTTAAACGATAATAAATTTTCCAAAAGCCAAGAAACAGCTTTGTCACGCCCCATTGGTTTATCATCCGATAATCTCCAAAGCTTTGCACCGCCGACAAATTCTAACTTGTTTGAAGAATTATCACTACAATTATCCAATATAATGTGAACTTGATAATTTCCTTTCGGATAATTTTGTTTATTTAATTGTTCCAATAAATTTACTATAGTTTTTTCATGATTATGAGCATAAATAATCACAATTAAATTTTTATATTCTCTCGGTATTTCCGAATTAATTTTCGATTGTTTTTTGAAAAAACCGCTGCATACAATTAAAACATAATACACCGTAAAAATTGCAATATAAATAAATAAAAGAGTTAATAAAAATAAAATCATGCTTCCACCTCTACACCATGTTATTTTATGTGAAAAATGAGAATTTTTCCAGTTACTTAAACAAATATAAAATCAATAGATTGTAAATTTTTATTAATTTTTTAATAAAAAATGTAAACATTTTGACAAAATTGAATTATTATAGTTGTAACAAATCCCCAAATCTCCTCCCAAGATTATTAAGTATTAGCTGCAAGGCAGCTTTTTTTTGTAATTATACATCATCATTAAAGTTTTCGGTATTAATTTTATACAAATCAACACCTCCGGTTGCTTTATATAAACCGATTACAGAAAGTAAAGAATTTATTTTATCGGATACAAAATCTTTTTGTGCGGACAAATAAACTTCTTTAGCAAATAAAACATCTAAATTGTTTGAAGAACCGATATTTCTTTTTTCTTTTGCAAGTTCAAATAATTTTGATTGTGTTGAAAGCTTATTGTTGCTTTCTTTAAAATTTTTATTCGCAGTTTTATAGTCTGTCAAACCTGAATTTATTTCACTTACTCCTGTTAAAAATGTTTTTTGATAAGAGTTCAATGCTTCTTCGTATTTTAATTTTTGCATTTTTAGCATAGCAATTTTTCTCCCGCCTGCGAATAAATCAATATTCGGTAAAATTCCTGCCGAAAAAAATTGTGACGGAGATTTACATAAAGTCGACAAAGTATAAGCATTTAAACCAATTTGTCCGAAAATTGTAAAATTGGGCAAAAATTCTTTTTTAGCGATTTGAACATCAAAACCTATCTTTTTTAAATTTGCTTCTTCCCGTAAATAATCCGGACGATTTTCGACTATCTTTGAATTGTAATTTTCAGGAATATTATCTATCAAGACAATTTGTTCAAAATCATTTCTTTGTACTTCATCATCAGATAAATACACTTTAAGATTATTAATTAAAATTTCTCTTGTTTTAATATAGTTATTATTTTCTTCATTTAGTATATTTAAGAATAGCTTTTGATTTAAAACTTCCGTAACAGGTATTAAACCTATTTTGTATTTTTCTTTTGTTAAATCCAATATTGTTATTTGTGTATCAATTAAATTTTGTTGGATTTCTATTAACTTGTCAGTTTTGATTAAATTAAAATAATCGACCGCAAAACAAGAAGTTAATGAAATGTATGTTGAGCGCACTGCTTGTTTAATAATTTCGGATTGTTGGTTTTTGCTTTTTGTCTTTAATCTGTTTTTAGCCCAAATATCAACTTCATAACCTGCCGTAAGCGGTAAATAAAAATTATTTTGTGAATATGTCGGAATTGTCATATTCCCGAACTGTTGTCTGGCAGCTTGTAAATCTCTTGATATTTCGCCCGAAAAATTAACGATTGGTAATTCGTTTGCAAATTGCATTTTAATCGCCTGTTCACTTTGCTTGATTTTTAAAGCGGCATTTTTTAAATCATAATTATTTTCATAGACTTTTAAAAGATTATTGGTTAAATAATCATCGTGAAAATTTTTCCACCAGTTTAAATTCATGTATTCTATATTTTCATTTATTGCAAATGCAGTAACATTAGTAAAAAACAGGAAAAAAACCAAAATTATGAAATTAAATTTTTTCATCCTCAAACCTCAATTTATATTGTTATGATATAATTATATCGCAAGAAAGAAATTAGCCAAAAAGCCGAAAATTTTAATTCTTATAGAGGGACAAACGAATGGCGGATGAACAAAGTATAAATGAAGCTATGTGTGATACAAGACATTTTTATGAGAAAAAACGTGTAGTAGTTCCTTGTGTTACGGGATTGGTGATTTTAATTTTAGGTACAATAGTTTCAATAAACTCTATTTTTTATAAATCAACGGATGATGCATTTGTAGAGGGACGAATGGTATCGGTAGCTCCAAGAGTATCGGGAATTGTTGAAGAATTATATATTGAAGATAATAAAGAAGTAAAAAAAGGTGATTTGTTATTTACGATTGATTCAAAAGATTATGAAGCGAAATTAAAACAATCACAAGCCAAATTGGAGGAAACTCAAGCTACGTTGATTATTGCGGAAAATCAAGTTGAAAAAACATTTTCGGAACTTGATTTTGCAAATCGTGATTATGCCAGATACTTACAAATGTACAATAAAGGAATAGCGTCAACTCAAGATTATGAAGCAGCTAAAACAAAGTTAACTGCGGCGAAAACCGAAAACAAAGCAGCGCAAGCAAAATATCAAGAATTAACAGGTTCTGTAAAAAGACTTGAAGCAGAAGTTGAAGAAAATGAATTAAATCTTTCTTATACTAAGGTTTATGCTTTGCAAGACGGAAAAATAACGAACAGAAATGTTGAAAAAGGAAATTATGTTCAAATTGCACAACAGCTTTTTTCTATTGTGCAAGATGAAGTTTGGATTGTTGCAAATTTTAAAGAAACCCAAGTTGCCGGTATGAAAAAAGGACAACCTGTTACAATAAAAATAGACGCATTCGGACATAAAAAATTTAACGGAGTCGTTGATAGTTTGCAAATGGCATCCGGCGCTAAAGCAAGTTTATTTCCGCCTGAAAATGCAGTTGGAAGTTATGTAAAAATTGTTCAAAGAATTCCCGTTAAAATTTTGTTTACGGATGATGTTTCAGGATTAAACATAATTCCAGGGATGAGTGCAGTACCGACAGTAAAGGTAAAATAAATTATGACGGAAAGAAAAATTCCGATATGGCTTATTGCATTATCAATTTTAATGCCTACTTCATTCTCCGCTCTTGCGACTACGGCAACTAATGTTGCAATTCCGCATATTTCAGGATATTTTGCAGCTACAACAGATGAGGCGAAATGGATAGTTACTTCGTATATGGTTGCAAATGCTTGTTTAATAATGTTATCAGGTTGGTTAGAACGTTTATTCGGTCGCAAACAATTTATGAAAATTTCTATTGTAATTTTTACTTTGGGTGCATTAATTTGTACATTTGCGCCATCTTTAGAATTAATGGTTTTTGGCAGATTTGTTCAAGGTGTTGGTGGCGGGCCAATGACTCCGCTTTCACAAACTGTTTTATTATCGGCATTCCCTCCCGAAAAAAAAGGGGTAGCAATGTCTTTATTCGGTTTCGCAGTTATGGTTTGCGCCATATTAGGACCATCTTTCGGCGGATTTCTTGTTGATAATTTTAATTGGCACTATATATATTCAATAAATATACCTGTCGGTATTATATCATTCATAATGGTGTGTAAAAATATTTCTGATACAAAATCTGAAGCGGGCAAACATTATATTGATTTAATCGGAATGAGTGCATTGATTTTATGGTTATTATCAATGCAAATAGTTTTAGATAAAGGACAACAATATAATTGGTTTGATTGTGCTTGGATTTCTTGGTTAGCCGGATTTTCACTTGTTTGCTTAGTATTTTTAATTGTTTGGGAAATTGAAAATAAAAAATCATTTATGAAAATTCGACTTTTTAAAGATCGTAATTTTTTTATAGGTACGGTTATTTCCACTGCAGTGAGCATGGTCGTATTTACAACTATGTACTTAGCCCCGCAATTTATTCAAAATATATTAGGATATACTGCATTATTAAGCGGGCTTTCAATGGCACCAAGAATTATCTCTTGCATTATTATGTTGCTCGTTATCCCTCATTTAATGAAAATTTACGATAGCAGATTACTTATAGCTATAGGCTTTTTCTTTTTGGGACTTGCAACATTTGTCTACACAAACGTTAATTTGTCCGTTTCTTTTTTATTTGTTTCAATACCGAATTTTTTGTTAGGTGTAGGTGTAATATTAACATTCATCCCGATTTCAGCGCTTGCATTGGGAACATTGCCGAAAGAAGAACTCGCAAACGGTGCAAGTTTGCATAATTTTTGCAAAACAATCGGCGTTGCAATCGTTGTATCAATGTCGTCAACGCTTGTTGCAAGGCACTCACAAATGCATCAAGCTTATTTAGTTAATAATTTATCAAATTATAATTTGGTATTTCAAAATAAAATTTCAGCATTAACTCACACTTTTTCAAGTAATGCGTCCTCTGTATTTGCGTTAAACAAAGCAAATGCATTCATTTATAAACAAATGATAAAACAATCAACTTTATTTGCTTATGTAGACACATTTGCTATAGTTGCAATGTTGGCTTTTATACTAATTCCGTTAGCATTTTTTATGAAATCAGAAAAAAATAAATAAATATTTTTTTAATATTAATATTAAGGAATATAAAGATAAATTTATTCATACAAATATTGATTTTGAGCTTTTTTTAAAGAATTTAATAAATTTAATGGCAAAAATATTTTTGATTACGTTTTAATGCAATTGTAAAACTTTGTATAAAATTAAACTTATAAAAGAAAGAAAAAAATGACTCAAATTAGTCCGCTGTATTCTTCTTCAGTATTTAAAATTGAAAATAATTCAAAGGATACACATAAAAATCAAAAAACAAATATAAGTTCAAAGTCTGATACTTTGATAACTTCACAAAAAAACAAAAAAAACACAGGAAAAAAAATCGGAATCGGAATTGCAGTTGCTGCAGGTATAACTGCTATTGCAATTGCTTCAAAAGCAGTGTACAAACATTACGTTAAGAGTATAAATGATATTTATTTTGATAGAAAGGATTATCATCGTGCTTTTTCAAAAAAAGACAAAGAATTATTTACAGGTACAATTTCTTACAAAACAAAAGATGATAATTTCTTAATAAAATACAAAGATGGTAAAGTTGTTCGTTCGATTAAAAATATTGGAAGTAAAAACAGACTGATAAAAGAATATTATTATTATCCAATAGGTACTTTTGATATTGTCAGACAATTTCAAAACGGCAAA
>CAZGRH010000019.1:10313-15647 GCA_964527005.1 uncultured Muribaculaceae bacterium
AAACGTATGTTTGATAAAAACGGAAATCTTGAATTGGAAAAATTACCAAATGGGGCAATAAAATATTTTGACAAAAACAAACTTCTTAAATCAAAAACATATCCGGACGGAACACAGCGCATTTATTCCAACTTTAATAATAAAGTATTTGATAAAATTAAAACAATAGTAACAGAAAAAAACAACGAGGTATTAAGTCATCACGTTTACAAAAATTTTAATAAACCAAAAAAATTTAAACTGATAAAAAAATAATTTGCTTAAAAATATGCAAATATAGTATTTTATTCAAAATATTTTCTGTTTTTTAGTTCATCAGGCATAAATTGTTGTTCAACATTTGGAAAATCATGCGAATAAACATAACCTACCCCAAAACCATACTTTGATGCATCTTTGTAATGCGCATCTCTTAAATGCATTGGCGGTTGATAGTTTAACCCGTTATATATATCTTGCATTGCAAAATCAATTGCTTTACAAGCTTTATTTGATTTTGGACAACGAGAAATATATTCTACTGCTTGTGCAAGCGGAATTCTTGCTTCCGGCATGCCAAGAATTTCCGCAGCTCTAAAAGCATTTATTGCAATTGTTAAGGCATGCGGAGCCGCATTTCCCACATCTTCCGCAGCGCAAACAATCATTCTTCTTGCAATAAATCTCGGATCTTCGCCTGCCGTAAGCATTTTCGCCAGCCAATAAATAGCTGCATTCGGATCTGAACCTCGCATACTTTTTTGAAAAGCGGATGCCATATCATAATGTTCTTGTCTTGAATATTTTATAGAAGCAATTTGTGCCAAATTTTCAAGAATTTCAACTGTAATTTTTCTTGAATTATTTTTTAAAGGAGCAGAAAAATAAACATTTTCAACTAAATTTAATGCACTTCTTGCATCTCCTCGTGCATAATTTAAAATGTATTCTTCTATTTTATCTTCTAATTTTACTTGATTATAATTTTGGCTAAGATAATTAAATCCTTTTTTAATAATTTCTTTCATTGCATTATCATCAATCGGATTTAATCTTAATACCTGTGTTCTGGAAATTAAAGCGGCATTTACTTGAAAAGACGGATTTTCGGTTGTTGATCCGATTAAAAATACAGTGCCGTTTTCTAAATGCGGAAGAAGGGCATCTTGTTGGGTTTTGTTATATCTATGAATTTCATCAATAAATAATATTGTTTTTTGACCGTAAATTAATTTTTCTTTTGCAAGGTCAATCGCATCTTTTATATCTTTTACCCCCGAAGTAACGGCGCTTAATTCAACAAACAAACTGTTCGTATGATTAGCAATAATTCTTGCCAACGTAGTTTTTCCGCACCCAGGCGGACCCCATAATATCAAAGAAAACAATCTGTTTGACTTTAATAAATTTATTAACGGAGAATTTTCCCCCGTAATTTTATACTGTCCTAAATATTCTTCAAGTGTTTTAGGTCTTAACAGTTCCGCAAGAGGAATTTGCTTATTATTTTCTTTTAAATTATCAAATAAATCCATTGTAAATAAATAGCCTTTCTTCAATAAATATTTTATCATTAAATAAGGAGTTTTTTATGAAAAGAAAAATTTTAACAATATTTTTTATATTTTTCATTTTTACTTCTTTTCTTTTTTGCTTTAATGCAAAAAAAGTGACTGCAGAAAAGAAAACCGTAGTGTTTTGGACTCTTCAGCTTTCAGTATTTGATGAATACATTAATGAAATAATTTCCGAATTTGAAAATAAAAATCCTGATATAAAAATAAAATGGATTGATGTTCCGTATTCGGAGGGTGAAAAGAGGACATTAGCTTCTGTCTTAACGGACAATCCTCCTGATTTGGTTAATTTAACTCCGGAATTTTCTTTTTTATTAGCGCAAAAATCTGCTCTTTTGGATATTCAAAGTGAAAATTTATCACAATTTTTACCCTCATTATTGCAATCTTTAAAATATAACGATAAATATTTCGGAATACCTTTTTATGCTACGTCGCCCGTAACACTTTATAATACTGAATTAACAAATAAATTGCATTTAAATAAAATCCCTGAAAATTATGATGAATTATTTGCAATAAAACCTCAAAAATTTTATATTTCAATGTTTAATTTTTCAGAGAATGATACTCTTTTAAAATTATTAAACAAATATAATATAAATTCTTTCGAAAATATTAATTCACAAAAAAGTATTGAATTGTTTAAAACTTTAAAAACCTTATATAACAACGGATTTTTCCCAAAAGAAAGTATTACTCAAACGCATAGAGAATCTTTAGAAAAATACATGTCAGGTCAAATTGCTTTTCTTGTTACCGGGGCTAATTTTATAAATATGATAAAAGAAAATGCACCGTCAATATACAAAAAAACGAATGTAAGTACTCAATTAACGGGAGATACAAAACTTTTTGATTATTCATTAATGAATTTTGTTATTCCTAAAAAATCAAAATATCCGAATGAAGCACTTAAATTCGCTTTGTTTTTTACAAATGAAGAAAATCAATTGAAATTTGCTAAATTAACAACAATACTTCCCGTAAATAAATTTGCTTTGCAAAATTCTTATTTTTCAGAAAACAAAGAAAATGATTTACAATCGCAAGCAAGAATTATAAGTGCAAAACAATTATCAAACTTACAACCGCCTGTTAAAAATGTCAAAAACAAAAAAGATTTGAATGTTTTGTCATCTGATTGTATTCAAAATATTTTATTAAATAATTCTGATATAAAATCAACTCTTGATAATTTTTCGCAAGATTGGCAAAAACTTTGATAGAAAAATAACCTTTTTTGTTTTAAAATTTACTTATGCGCTTTAAAAATATTAAATTAACAATTTTAGATAAATATATATTAAAACAAATATTAGAAGTTTTTGTGCTTGGTATTATTGTTTTTACGGCAATATTATTTGCTTCTGATGCATTTACATCTTTGATAAAGCAAATTTCCAAATTCGGTATGCCTATGAATATAGCGGGAATGATAATATTTTTAAATCTTCCTGCCGTTATAGTTATGACAATTCCAATGAGTGTTTTATTTTCAACCGTAATGACAATCAATAAATTATGTTTACAATCTGAAATTACAGTTATGAAAGCTTGCGGAATAGGTATTAAACGTATTGCAAAACCAATTTTTTATTTTGCTTTTGTAATGGCATTAATTACTTTTTTTATAAATGAAGCAATTGTTCCTGCAACTACGGCACAATCAAAGACACTTGCTCTTTACTCTTTGGTTCAAAAAAATATACCTGACGGTAAGCGAAATTTTACAATTAAAGAATTAAAAAACGGCAATTACTTAAGACGTTTATTTTATGTTGAAAAATGTGAAGATAAAGAATTTTTTAATGCTTCTATTGTTGATTTATCAGCAGAAGATAAAATACAAATTTTACAAGCAAAAACCGGAACTTCCGTGCTTGAAGGCTGGCAATTTAATAATGCTTCTATTTATACTATTTCAAAAGAAGATAAAAGTTTAAATACATCTTGGGTTGAAAAAACTGTTTTGGATTTTGGTGCAGACATTCAGCAACAATTAGATAAAAAAAATGACGGTAGCGACTATAATTTGTTTGAATTGGCGAAATTGGTAAATGATAAACAATCATCAGTCGATAATAAAATTATAACAAGATATAAAGTAAAATTTTGGGATAAAATCGCTCTTCCTATTACAACATTTGTTTTTGTTTTACTCGGAGTTCCGTTAGCAATTACTCCCCCAAGAGTCAGATATAACAGAGGGCTTTTATTTTGCATTTCCGTTATTTTCTTATATTACATTATAAGGGCATTCTCAATATCTTTAGGATTTAATGAATCAATTCCTGCTTTTCTTGCCGCTAATTTACCAAATATAATTTTAGGTTTATTAGGCTATAAGCTATATAAACAAAAAGCTGAAAATATTTAATAAATCCAACAAAGAATTGGACGAAATTTTATGAAAAATTACATTATTCCCATTCCCCCCTTGCCGAGCAACAACGAATTGTAGGAAAAGTTGAAGAATTAATGACAGTTATCGAAAAGTTAAAGGTTTAATTAAATGGATATTTTAATTTTAGGAAACGGTTTTGATTTGGCACATGGATTAAAAACAAAATATTGTGATTTTCTAAACTATTGCCGAAACAAAGATAAATATAAAGATTTTTGTTCATCAAATCTTTGGATGAAACATTTTCTGAATAAAACAATAATTGGAAATAATTGGATAAATTTAGAAAATGAAATTTATAATGTGATTGTAAAATTAAGTACATTACCCTACTTTAGAAATAGTGTTTCAAATGAAAAATATAATGAAACTTTATTTTTAATATCTAAAGATTATTCGAATTTTAGCTTTGACGAAGTTGAAAGATACTTTAGAGAACCGACATCCCTTTTTCATAATGATTGTTATTATGTAAAAATCAAAGATTTTATTAAATTTTTATATAATCAACTTAGAGAGTTTATTGAATTTTTCGAAAAATATTTAAGTGAAGTTGCAATATCCCAAATATCTTTAGAACCTAATTATCAACTTCCATTTTTGAAAAGTTCGAATCTTAATATAATGAATATTTTATTCATTCTAAATTTTAATTATACAAATACTCTAATGAGTTTATATGAAAATATAATGGATTTCAGACAGAAAGAATCTATACAAACCTATTATATTCATGGAAAAATAAATTCAAACAATATAGTTTTAGGCACTCAATTTTATGACAATAAAAGTACAAATATTCCTCCTGAATTTAATATCTTTAGGAAACACAATCAAAGACACAAATATAATACAATAGAAGAATATCAAAACTTATTACATATCATAAAAACTTATAACGATAAAACAAAACGAGTATTTCATGTGATAGGTCATTCCCTTGATAAAAGTGATGCTATTATTTTAAAACACATTTTTCTTGCAAATAAAAACTCTATAATCAATATTTATTATCACAATGAAGAAACGCAAGAAAAATTAATAAATAATATTACAGAAATAATTGGTGAAGAAGAAGTAATGGCAAAGGTTCAAATGATTTATCAGCATGACCCGAAAAGGGGCTTTTTGATTCCTGCTAAAAAACCACTTTTAAGTGAAGATTAATTACATAAACCATTTATTTATGCTAAAATATAGCTATTTGGAAATTTTATAGCAAATGAAGTTTTTAAATCATATAAGGACATAGCAGAGTTAAACGATTAGTATTTATACTTTCTTTTGACCACACAAGGAAATTACTTGATAAACAACTGCATTACCTTTTAGCTCAGGTGCTTTTTTAAAAGTGCTATCCATTAATTTTTC
>CAZGRH010000020.1:0-15459 GCA_964527005.1 uncultured Muribaculaceae bacterium
TTCTCTAAAAAATTTTTTCAATTACGCAAAATTTAAATTTTATAGTATAATTTTACATAAGCCCTTGTAGCTCAGCCGGATAGAGCGCTTCCGTCCTAAGGAAGGCGTCGCACGTTCGAATCGTGTCAAGGGTATTTTTATTTTTATCAAATTTTAACTACACGACAAAACGTCATAATGCGTAAGCATTATTTCAAATTTAAACCCCTGAATATTGATAACCAAAAAACTAAAAATCAAAAAATTGTTTAGGCGGAACATCTAAAACTTTTGCAATATCAAAAATTACACTTGCAGGCATGTTTAATTCAGCTCGTTCTATCATGCCTACGTAATTTCTCGTTTTTTTAATAAGTTCTGCAAGTTGTTCTTGCGATAATTTTTTATTCTTTCTTGCTTCTCTTATTTTTTTGCCAAGTTTTTTTAATTCAACTTTCCTCATATCAATATAATGTTCTATTTATATTGATTTTTCTACCAATTGGCGCTTGTTATTAATCTTGAAAATAAAACAAACAAACGAATATTTACAAACAAAATTAAGCCCGAATATTTAAATTTCAAAACAAAAATGCCGAATTTCTTCGGCATTTTTGCGTATTTGGCAAAAAATATTAATTTCCTGCGACGAAAATATTACCTTCCGCAACATCAACATTGTATTTTTCGCAAAAATCATCAAATGCTTCATGCGCAGCTTTTGAATCAAATACAATACCTGTATCCAAATCAGCATTCGCAGCAAAATCATCCATTACAAATTTAGGAATACCGTAATATTTATTTTCAGGTGTATTTCCGTGCATTCTTACTTCATTTGCAACTTCCTTAATTAATTTTAAATAAGCTTCCGCCGTACCAATATCATCCCAAACCGCAGGTTTACCGCCTTTTGTTTCCAAAGGAACAGTATAAGCTTTCATTTTATTACCTTGAGCGTCTAACAATTCACCATTATTAGCCAATTCAACAATTTTTGGCATTACATGAGCACCAAGCCCCGTACCATTTGGTTCTAAAATACCTTTTGCCGTTAAAACTTTTTGAGCTTCAGGACTCAAGAAATAAAATCCGGGGTTTGCAAGGAATGATTGTTCATCATCAGGATTTAAAGCAGTTTGAGCCTTTTTAAAGCTTTCAATTGCTTTATCATACTCGCCTTGTTCAACGAAATCTGACGGTAACGGTGCATTAGCCGTGTATTTAGGTTTTTCTAAAAATTCTTTTATTTGTAAATTACCCGCATCATCTTTTTGAACACCCAACAAACCAAAAGATTTAGCTCTTTCAGGATTTACAGGATAATAAGGAATAACCAATGCGGCATTCGGAAGAGTTTTTAGTGCATGATATGTACGGCTAATATCAGCATTTGAGAAAATATCAGCATTTAAAATAATAGAAGGTTTAGTATTGTCAATAATATCACGTTTTAAGCCCTCTGCGATAGCTCCGCCATCAGTTTTATATTTTGATACATAAGCTACATTATCATTTTCTTCAATTTCGTGATTTTGACTTAAATATTTTAAAGAATCAGTTTCATCACCGTTTATAATACCCGCAGAAGCTGCCAAATTTAGCGCAGTTGCAATTACACGGTATCTGTCATCCGTTGGAAGTTTTGCAGACGGTTTGTTTTCAGCTTCTCTTGTAATATTATAAAATCTTTCCCCAAATCCGCCTGCAGGAATAATTACCGTAGGGTCATCAGCCTTGACTTCATCATAATAATCACCTTTAACCGCTTTCTTTTGCAAGCCTGATTCCATATATGAATCAACCGCATTTAAAGTTCTAGGTTCTTTGTTTAAAGTAGTAATTACTGTTCTTCCTGCAAATGAAACTGTCTTTTTAGCTTTATCCGGAGCAGGAGTATAATCACCTATCATTCTTAAATCAATGCCATCACCTTTTACTCTGCTTCCTGCCAACATTTTAACGGCTTTACCGTTTAACGCAGGGTCTTTTACCGTAATTTCAGGCATAAATTTACCTTGTTTATATGTAATCACAGGAAGATTTGCCTTTGTAGTATCAATTCTTCCTACAAATATTGAATTACCCTTATCGTTTGTGATAGTATAAACATCTTTTCCGTTTTCAACGGTTTTTACAACGTTTAAACCTGCCGCATTTAAATGTTCAGTGCCTTTTGGCATTTCTTTATAAGGAAGTCTGATGTCCTCGGGTAAATCCAACAAATTAGGAATTCTTATTTCTTTTTTTCCTATGATTGATTTTTCAAGTTCCGTAAAACCGTTAGAACCTGAACCAAAATTTACCGTTGCTGCAGTTTTTATACCATTCATTGCTTGATATGCACCAATATACTTCGAACCGGAAAGTGTAACATTATTCGAAACATTTGCTTTAACATTTTTTTGTGCAACATTACTTTTTTTAATTGCAGAACTGAATGATACATTCGCAGAATTAATTTTACTTATCATTGAAATTTCCTTTCTTCATTCCCTCTAAAATAAACACTTATAAATTAACTTTGCATGGTTACAAAATCTCTAATAAAATATTTTGCTAAGAACATAGTATTTTATCGGGTTATTATTTACAAAAGTTCACATTTTTTGTTTGATTTATAATTTTTTAATTCTGAATTTTATGTTACAATTCACGTATGAAAACAATTCCTATTGCATTAATTACGGATAATTACTATGTAATGCCGACAACCGTTCTTTTAACCTCTTTAAAGAATACCAAAAATAAAGATACCGTTTACAAAATTTATATTATTTCCGAATGGTTAAAAGAAGAAACGGCAGATATATTCCGTTCTTTTTCATCGGATGATTTTTCTATAGAAATTATTTATGCAAAAAATGAATTAAAGAATACAAAAACAAAATTCGCTTTTAAATCAAAAAATTCTTATCTAAAATTTGAAATTCCGCATTTATTAAAAAATCAAGATAAAATATTATATCTTGATACAGATATTATTGTTTGCAAAGATTTACGGAAGTTATATTCAACAGATTTAAAAAATGCATACGCAGGCGTAATTGAAGATTATTTTATTAAAAAGCAGAGAAAAAAGAAATTAAAAGCATTAAATTTAAAAAATTATTTTAATTCAGGTGTAATTCTCTTTAATGCGGAAATATTCAGAGAACAAAATTTGAATTATTTCTTAAAATTATTTTGTGAACGATATAGTAATGTTTCCGAATTTAGAGATCAAGATGCTTTTAACGTTGTATTCAGAAACAAAATAAAAATTCTTTCACCCGAATATAATTGGCTCTCAATATACGAATTACAAAAAAATAAAATTTTTATTTTAAAATTTTTAGATAAATTCATAATAAAATCAAACAAAACCATAATACACTACGCAGGAGAAAATTTTAAACCTTGGAAATACAATAACGCACCGTTAAAAGAACGTTTTTTGACATATTTTAATCAATCCGCATACAAAAACATACCTTTAAATACAATTAACAACCCTGCTTTAGGGTTATAATATACATACGAGAACAATTTAAATCAACAAATTTACTCTGTCTTTTAAACAAAAGATAAATACTGCCATTACAATAATTTTTTCAAATAAGCACCCGTTAATGATTTTTCATTTTTTGCCACTTCTTCCGGAGTACCCTCCGCAACGATTAATCCTCCGTCATCTCCGCCAAACGGTCCCAAATCAATTATATAATCCGCAGTTTTAATCAAATCAAGATTATGTTCGATTATCAAAACAGAATTACCTGTATTTGCTAGTTTATTAATAATTTTAATAAGTTTATCCAAATCATACCAATGCAATCCGACTGTTGGTTCATCCAACAAGTATAACGTTTTTCCCGTTGGTCTTTTATTAAGTTCGGCTGCCAATTTTATTCTCTGTGCTTCTCCTCCGGATAAAGTTGTAGAACTTTGTCCCAATTTCATATACCCAAGCCCGACATCATTTAATGTTTGCAATCTTGATTTTATTTTCGGAATATTTTCAAAAAATTCCAACGCTTCCGATATAGTCATTTCCAAAACTTCCGAAATATTTTTCCCTTTATATTTAACCTCAAGGGTTTCTCTATTATATCTGTTTCCTTTGCAAACATTACATTTTACATAAACGTCAGATAAGAAATTCATTTCAATTTTTGTCAGTCCGTCACCTTTACAAGCCTCACAACGTCCGCCTTTAACGTTAAAACTAAATCTTCCAGCATTGTAACCTCGAACTTTCGCCTCCGTAGTTTGTGCAAAAAGTTCTCTTATATGTGTAAAAACATCAGTATATGTAGCCGGATTTGAACGAGGCGTTCTTCCTATGGGCGATTGATCTATACATATTACTTTATCGATATTTTCTTCAAAATTTATAATAGTATCCAAGCCTTGCGGTTTGGGTTTGTTCTTATTCAATTTATGCATTGAATATTGATACAACAAATCATTCATTAAAGTTGATTTTCCGCTTCCGGAAATCCCCGTCAATACGACTATTTTACCTAACGGAATTTTCACATCGATATTTTTTAAATTATTTTTATGAGCATTTTTAATTTCAATATAATTTCCGTTACCTGCACGTCTTGTTTTTGGTACGGGAATAGTTTTAACTCCGCTTAAATATTGTCCCGTTAACGATTTTTCGCAAGAAATAATATCTTCAAGACTGCCTTGCGCAATAATTTCGCCACCGTTAATTCCGGCATATAAACCAATATCAACTATATGATTTGCACTTCTTATCGTATCTTCATCATGTTCTACAACAATAAGCGTATTACCCAAATTACGAAGTCTTATCAATGTTTTAATTAACATATCATTATTATATTGATGTAAACCGATAGATGGTTCATCCAAAACATATAAAACACCTGATAAACCACTGCCTATTTGTGTGGCAAGTCTTATTCTTTGTGCTTCACCTCCGGATAATGTACCTGAAGAACGAGCCAAGTCAAGATAACTTAATCCGACATCTAACATAAATTTAAGTCTTGCTCTAATTTCCTCTAAAATTTGTTTCGCAATTGTAAGTTTATAATCATCGAGTTCCAAATATAAATCAGAAAAGAATTTATAAGCCGATTTAATTTGCATTTTACAAACTTCAAAAATATTTTTACCGCCGACGGTAACGGCAAGCGGAAACGGTTTTAATCTTGCACCATTACATTCGGGGCAAGGAATTTCAGACATATAAGCTTTTATAAAATCTCTGATTTCATCCGAATTTGACTCATTATATTTTTTCATAAAATAAGGAATTACGCCGATGAACGGTTTCGTTTGAGTAACGTATCTTGTTCCGCCGAATTCTTTAAATCTTAACTTTACAAGTTCGTTTTTACTTCCGTAAAGTATTATGTTTTGATGTTCTTGTGACAAGTCTTTAAACGGAATATCCGTATCAATGCCAAAATGTTTAGCTACGGAAGATATAATATCGGAATAATACCGATTTCCGGTTTTCGCCCACGGATAAATTGCGCCTTGATTTAAAGATTTATTTTTATCGGGAATTAACAAATCAGCATTCATCTCAAAATGAGCGCCCAGCCCCGAACAAGTAGGACAAGCGCCATAAGGATTATTAAAGCTGAAAATTCTTGGTGTTAATTCTTCAAAGCTCAAATTACAATTAGGACACGCTAATTTTTCGGAAAATACAATTTCTCTGCCGCCAACTACATCCACAATTAACAAACCTTTTGATTTGGAAAGCGCAATTTGTGCGCTATCGGTTAATCTTGATTTTGCACTTTCTTTTACAACCAATCTGTCAACTACTACTTCTATTGAGTGTTTATTATTTTTCGCCAAAGAAATTTCATCTTCATCAAGATTAAAAATTTCTCCGTCTATTCTGACTCTGACAAAACCTTCATGTTTTAAATCTTCCAAAAGCGTTAAATATTCACCTTTTTTACCTCTAACCAACGGCGACAACAGTTGAATTTTTGTCCCCTCGGGTAATTGAAAAATTTTATCAATTATTTCATCAATTGATTGCGGCGCAATTTCATTTCCGCAATTCGGACAATGAGGTGTACCTATTCGAGCAAAAAGCAAACGCAAGTAGTCATATATTTCCGTAACCGTACCTACGGTAGAACGAGGATTATTACTTGTCGATTTTTGATCTATGGAAATAGCGGGAGATAATCCCTCTATACTTTCAACATCAGGTTTATCCAATTGTCCCAAAAATTGTCTGGCATAATTCGATAAACTTTCCACATATCTTCTTTGACCCTCCGCAAATATTGTATCAAAAGCCAAAGAACTTTTGCCGGAGCCTGAAATTCCCGTAAAAACTATTAATTCATTCTTCGGTAATTCCAATGAAACATTTTTTAAATTATGCTGATTTGCTTTTCTTATTACAATTTTATCGTTCATATCGACATTATTACATAAAGAGTATGGCGTTTCCACTGAAGTACTTCATATAAATTAAACTAAAGTTTTTTTATTATATTGATTGGAATATAATTATTTTACACTATTTATAAGAAAGGAAATAAATGAAAAAATTTTTAACAAAACTTGGAATTGTTTTAGCTTCCGTATTGTTTTTATTGTATCTTGCATTTCTGTTTGTTTTACCGAATGCGGTAGATTTAAACAAATACAAAGCAGATATTCAAAAATTGGCAAAAGAACAAACTAATTTAAACATAGATTTTGAAAATCCGAGAATAACAACAACACCGTTATTATCAGCAGGAATAAAAGCAAATAATTTGAAAATTACATTGCCTGATAACTCGACTTTATTGACGGCAGATTCTTTAAAAGGCAGAATTTCTCTTCCTACATTATTGTTGTTAAATGTTAAAGTTTCAACCGCACAATTATCAAATCCGATAATAAATGTTGATATTGTTGACGGTAAATCTTTTAAAGTTGTCGATGCACTTAATATAATTTTAAATAATACAGAACAAGAAAAACTTGATAAAACAGTTCAATCAACCGATAAAAGTTTCTTTAATCCGGCATGGATTAAAATTAACATTCCAAAAATTAAAATTACAAATTACAACTTATGTATTAACGATTTAAAATCGGGAGATTTTCTAAAATTAACGGGGGACGAACTTTTACTCGGTTATTTGAACGGTGATTCGGCTTCTTTAAAAACAAATGCGGAATTATATTTAAATGAATCAAAAAAAGTTAATGCAAATATTGATATTGATACTTTTCTTTTAAAACAAAGTCGGTTGGATGAAGAGGATGACGAAGCTCAAAGAGTCGAAATTCCGTTTTTAAATCCTGTTGAATTATACAAACAATATGATTTAAAAGCTAATGTTGACTCAAAAATAAAAATAAGAGCAAAAAATAATTCAATTACCTCTCACGGTTATTTTAACGCTGATAACATTACTTTTAAACTTGCGCAAATACAAATGCCCGAAAATAAATTTCACCTTAGCGCCAAAGGTAAAAAAATCGACATTGATACGGATTTGAATTTAACCGAAAATGAAAACATTTCAATCAACGGTATGTTAAAATACGGTAAACATCCGAAAATTGATTTATCGGTAAAATCGACTCAAATTCAATTGAACAATGTTTTAAACATCATAAAAGCCGCTTTAAAATCTTTAAATATTAAAAATGATTTGAATTTAGTTAAAGCTGACGGATATTTTCTTATCAATACCTATGTTAAATCTAATTTTAAAAAATTAACATCAAACGGAAATGTTGTTGTAAATAACTGTACGATAAAAAATGCAAAAACAAACCAAAAAATTGCGAGTGTCAATTCATTTATTTCACTGGATAACAGTGTTTTAAAATTTGTTGATACAAATGCTATTATTGCAGATACTAAATTTAATATAGACGGTACGATTAATAATAAATCCGTAGCGGATATAAAAGTAAATATGGAAAAAATGCCTTTAACAAAAGTATTTACTATGTTTTTACCTGATGAAATTAATAAAATATATTCCGTTAATTCGGGAAATATCGATTTAAATGCCGATATAAAAGGGGAATTGAAAAATGCACTAAGCACATTAAAATTAGAACTTAGTGATATGGATTTATTTGACAATATCAACAAAGTAAATTATAAAAATGAAAAATTATCGATTGATTTTAACAGTAATTTTAAATCTTTTACCGGAAACATAAAAAATAAAAATTTCAAACTGACAATGAACGGTGCAAATGTTAATTGTAAAGATTTTACACTAAACTTAGGAGATAAAGATATTATAATTAATCCCGCAACAGTTACAATTAACAAAAATTCAAGCGTAAATTTAGCAGGACAAATCAAAGATTACTTAAAAAATCCGAATTATACATTTGATGTTACTGGTTCTGTTTTCACAAAAGATTTAAAACAACTTCTTGGTTCGGATTTATCAATGTATATAGATGAAAAAGGTTCATTACCGATAAATCTTAATATCACGGGAAACAAGAAAAAACAAACGTTAAAAGCCTCCGTGGAAGCAAATTCAGAGAATTATATTACACCTTTACATATAAAAAATGTACAAAATCTACCGACAATTATGCAAATGATAATTGATTTCAAAGGCGACAGATTAAAAATTAAAGATACGGGATTTTATATAAAAAATACCGTTCAAGACCCAAAAAATCCCGACAAAACTACAACATCATTAGAAGAAGTTGTTTGTATTGACGGTACAATTACAAAATTAAACACTTCAACACCTAATATTAATTTAATAAAAGTAAAAATTCCGAAAGAACTTTCAGCTTCAATTTTTGTATTTCCGCAATCAAAACTGCAAGCAGACGGACAATTATTCGTATTCGGCGATTTAATTTCCCCGAGAATGAGAGGTAATTTTAATATAAAAAATATTTCAATTCCTGAATTAATGCTTAATATTGATAATGCCAACTCTAAATTTGAAGGCAAAGATTTAGATGTCGATATTAAAAATATTTTAGTAAACGACTCTGACTATAATGCACAACTAAAACTTGATTTAAATCCATCCGAAAATTTAGTTATTAAACATTTAAACGTAATTTCGAATTTAACAGATGCCGATAAATTGATGAAAGTTGCCGACATTGCAATGAAATATGTTCCGCAATCGCAAACTGCCTCAAATTCATCAATATCATCGAATAATACATCTCGGGCAGATATCCCGATTGTAATAAAAGACGGTACAATTAATATAAAAAATATAAAAACAGGTAACATATTATTAACCGACACAACCGGAAAAATATCAATGAATAATAACGTATTTTTCGTAAAGGATATTTTAACTTCCGCTTTTCAAGGAAAAATAAAAGGCGATGTGTCGATGAATTTAATATCAGGTTTAATCGGTGCAAATCTTAACGGTACCGGACTTGATGTTGAACAAACACTTTTAGATGCAGCTGCTATGAAAGATACATTAACAGGCACTACTGATTTTACCGCAGATATAACATTAAAAGGTGTCACTTACGAAGAACAAATGAAAACACTTAAAGGTACGGTAACCTTTAATATGAAAAACGGAAGTTTAGGACCTTTTGCAAAAATAGAAAATCTTATTCTTGCGGAAAATATAAGAGAATCTTCTTTCTTTAAAACAACGATAGGTTCTGTTATAAATTCGTTATTATCTTTTGATACAACAAAATATAGCACTTTAAAAGGCAAATTAACCTTTAAAAACGGCATAACCAATATTGAGAAAATCGAATCATCAGGTGATATAATGGCAACTTATATATTTGGTAATTTTGATTTGTTAAAGAATGTCGTTGACGTAAAAGTCAGAGGAAAATTAGGTTCTCAAGTATCAAATTCAATGGGGGTATTATCATATCTAAATCCCGTTAATTTGGTAAAAGCAACACCAGGAATGAGTGTTGTTTTAGGCAAAATTTT
This sequence comes from uncultured Muribaculaceae bacterium, assembly GCA_964527005.1. GTDB lineage: Bacteria > Cyanobacteriota > Vampirovibrionia > Gastranaerophilales > Gastranaerophilaceae > Avigastranaerophilus. The sequence goes on from CAZGRH010000020.1 coordinate 9,890, forward strand.
CTTTTTGTTTACACAAGTAGTCACTCCTGATGAAATGAATTTAATACCAAACTTGGGCAAAGATATTTCTGATAATAACTCAACTAAATTTCAGGTTATAGTAAGAGGTGATGTTGCAAAACCGCTAACATTGGTTAAATCTTTTAAATGGTTGGCTCTTCAAAACGATGTTGACAATGCAAAATCTTTTGTAAGTACTCTGCCTACCGAAACCGTTCCTGATTTAGCATCTTTCGGTATTACATCAACCAACCCCGAAGAAATAAAAAAGCAAGCAAAAGAAGCGGTAAAAACGAAAATCGAAAATTCAATTTCCGAAGAAACAAAACAAAATGTTGAAGAAGGCAAAAAAACAATAAACACAATTAAATCAATATTTTCAGGAGATAAATCAAAAAAAGAAGAAACAAAAAAAGAAGTGAAACAAAAAGCTTTTGAATTTTTAAAAAAGCAACTGAATGAAAGTTCCGAAGAAGAACGGAAAATAACGGAATAAATAGGAAATGCGACTGATTAAAGTCGCATTTTTTTGACGAATAATAAAAAAAATGTTATATTTAAGTCATTAAAGTTATTGCAGAAAGGTAAATATATATGGAAATTTGGACATTATTTTTGGCAATTGCCGTGTTTTTTTTAGTACTTGAAACATTAATTCCATCTTTATTTTGTATTAATTTTGCATTTGCAGGTATAATTACCTCTTTCATTTCAATATTTTGGGGTAGTATTGTACAATTAGTATGGTTATTTTTAGGTTTATCTCTATTTTCAATAATATTTCTAAAACCGTTTTTCCACAAACTAAAAGGAAAATTTGAGAAACAAGATTTTGAATCTCAATATGTAGGAAAAATTGCAACAGTTATTGAACCTGTAACAGAAAATTCAGGTGCCGTGACTATTTTTGATGAAAGATGGGAAGCAAGACTTTCGAATTGTCAAAATAAAGAAATTCAAGAAATTCCGCAAGGAGAAAATGTACGCATTGTTTCGAACGAAAGTACCATTCTATATGTAGCAAAAATATAAGGAGGTTTTTAAATAATGGATTTTTTATTTTTAATTGCAATTATTATTATTCCGCTTATTTTTATTCTTTCAAAAGTTTTTATTATTGTTGAAGAACAAGAAGCGGTTATCATTCAAAATTTAGGCTCATACAGCAGAACGCTGAGAGCAGGTTTACATTTTATATGTCCGATAATTGAAGCGCCAAGAGCAATGACAAAAATTGTGAAGCAAAAATCTATCGAAGGCAGAACTTACTCAGTTATGATACAATCACCAAGAATAGATTTAAGAGAAACCGTATATGATTTCCCCCGTCAAAACGTAATTACAAAAGACAACGTAACCATAAGCATAAATGCTTTATTATATTTTCAAATTATTGACCCAAGAAAAGCAGTTTATGCCATCGAAAATTTACCTGAAGCCATTGAAAAACTTACTCAAACAAATTTAAGAAACTTAGTCGGACAATTGGCTTTAGATGAAACATTGGTTTCTCGTGATATTATTAACGATAAACTAAGAGATATTTTAGATAAAGCAACGGATAAATGGGGCGTAAAAGTTAATCGTGTTGAATTACAAGATATTGACCCGCCTGCATCAATTCAACAAGCAATGGAAAAAGAAAAGAAAGCGGAACAAGACAGACGTGCCACAATTTTAGAAGCTGAAGGTATAAAGAAATCCGCTATTCTAACCGCAGAAGGCGAAAGAGAAGCAGCTATAAACAAAGCAGAGGGTGAAAAACAAGCAGAAATTTTAAAAGCGGAAGGTGTCGCTCAAGCTCGCATAATTGAAGCTGATGCGGAAAAAGAAGCTATTTCCAGAATTGTTAATGCCCTTGCAGACAAAGGGAAACCCGATCAATACTTAATCGCAATGAAATATTTAGAAACATTATCTAATATTACTTCGGGAGAAAATAACAAAATTGTATATATGCCTTATGAAGCAAGCGGTATTTTAAGCAGTGTTGACGGAATAAAGCAAATGTTCGATAAAAATTAATAATTCAAAGGGAGTAAATTAAATTACTCCCTTTTTTGTGCTAAAATTTAATTATTATGAGAGGAATAATTTTCGATTTTAACGGCACATTGTTTTTTGATTCACACATGCACTACGAAGCTTGGAGAATATATTCTAAAAAACTCAGAGGCTATGAATTTACGGATGATGAAATGCGTGAAAATATGTTTGGCAGAACAAATGCCGACATTATTGAATATGCAATCGGAGAAAAACCGACCTCCGAATTAGTTCTGAAATACGCAAAAGAAAAAGAAGCTATGTACAGACAAATGTGCTATCAAGACAAAGAACATTTCGTCTTAGCTCCTAATGCCGAAAAATTTCTTGACTTTTTAAAAGAAAAAAATATTCCGATGACTATTGCAACCATGTCAGAATGGGATAATGTCGCTTTTTATATAAAAGAATTCCAACTGGCAAAATGGTTTGATTTGGATAAAATTGTTTATTCAAACGGAAAAATAGCAGGAAAACCCGCATCCGATATTTATGAAATTGCAGCGTCCAATTTAAATTTAGCACCAAAAGATTGTATTGTTGTAGAAGATGCTCTTTCCGGAATTGAAGCGGCGCAAAAAGCAGGAATCGGAAAAATTATTGCAATCGCATCCGTAGAATCAGACTCACTATACACATCTATTCCTTGCGTATCACAAGTCATTCACAATTATGACGAAATTGACAGAAATTTATTTAATTATTAAAAACTTCCACTTTAAAATCCGGATTTTTATTTAATCTTTCTTCTATTTCTTCGAAAGTTAAAAAACCCTCTTGTGCGCTAAAATGTTCAACAATAGAAGCCGCAACAACCGACGCATACATTAAAGATTTTTTTGTATCTCCGTTTGTTTTATCAATAGAAGCTACAAATGTGGAAGCAAAAGCATCTCCCGCACCTAACGTACTTACGACTTTTGCCGGAAATTCGTTACAATGATAATATTGTTTTGAATCAAACGCATAAGCACCGTTTTTACCATCCGTAATTATTGTAATTCTGCCGTCACCCTTATTTAACTCGTCTAACATTGCAATTATATCCGGATGAATAGGTTTATCGGAATATTTTTCAGTTTTAGTATCGGGACGAACTTGAATACCCGTTAACATCGTGGCTTCATCTTTATTTAAAATTAAAACTTTAGTCGCCCTTAATGCTTTTTCAAGATTTTCTTTTCCCTGTTTTATACTGCTTGTTCCTATATTTATAGCCAATTTTATATTATTTTTTTCGGTAAAATCAGCAATATCATCAAGTATTTTTGTTGAACTTCCGTTTAAAGGCGCTAAATATAACCATTTCGTATTTTTTATCGAGTCAAAATTTATATCTTCAATATTCAAATGAGCATTTGCGCCTCTGTGCGCCAAAACGGTTCTATCACCTTGAAAACTTATCAATATTATAGAAAATCCCGTCTTATATATCTTTGTTTTGATAATATTATCTTTGTTTATTTTGAATTTTTCTATCGTTTTTAAAATATTTTGTCCTTGAATTTCTTCACCAATTTTAATTATCGTAGAAGTGTTCAATCCTAATGATGAAAAATTTGCAGCAGCATTTAATCCTCCGCCCCCGGTTTCAACTTCAAAATTGTCAATCTCAATTTTTGCTCCGTACGGATATGCCATAAAATCTTTTCTTGATGATGTTGAATATACGGAAACTATATTTGCATTATCCGTTTCTATAAAAGCGTCTACTGTTGCGCTGCCTACTGTAATTACATCGTACATTGTTATAATCCCTTTTATTATTAATTCGCTCTCGGATGAGCTTCATTGTATGCTTGTTTTAATCTTTCCGCAGATATATGTGTATATATTTGTGTATTACTAATACTGCTATGTCCTAAAAGCTCCTGAACTACTCTTAAATCCGCACCGTTTTCAATCAATCTCGTAGCAAAACTGTGCCTGAAAACATGCGGTGAAACATTCTTTGGCAATTCAATTTTATCAGCTATTTCTTTTATTACTTTTCTTAAAGTTTGCGGCTGCAATCTATACCCGTTTTTATTTATAAAAACAGGGTCATTATTATTCTGTTTGTCATTCTTAAATATAAGATAACGAACAGTCTTTATATAAGTTTCTAAAAATTTTTTTGCCCTGTCTGACACCAATACAATTCTTTCTTTAGCTCCTTTACCAAAAACCTTTATTTCATTTTCCCGTAAATTTAAATTTTCAAAATTTAAATCACTAAGTTCCGATATACGCATTCCGGTTGCATATAAAAGCTCAAAAATTGTTCTGTTCCTATATCCCGCAGGGGTTTCCATTTTTATATTATTCAAAACTTTATTAATTTCATTTTCAGTTAAAAATTTAGGCAGATTTTTACCTTTTTTGGGCGCATGAATACTAACTGCAGGATTAAATTCAATAGCACGTTCTCTGTATAAAAACTTATAAAATGTACGCAATGAAGCTATTTTACGTGCAGTTGTTGTTTTTTTATAATTAAACTGCTGAATATAATGCAAATATTCCCTTATAACTTCATAAGTAACTTGAGTTAAATTTCTGTCTTGTAGCCAAATTAAAAAACTTAATATATCAGAAGAATATGCAACAGTAGTATGTGCTGAAAAATTTTTTTCTACTGCAATATATAACTTAAATTCTTCTAAATATTTTTTTGACAACGTATTCATTACAGTTAAATTGTAAAAAAACTTTAAGAAAAAATCAACAATTAACAGTTGAAAATACTAATGTTAAGAAACATTAAAGACAACAAAACGGCAAAAAACCATGTGAACATGGAGTTTCACAAATTCATTTTATTCAAGTGTATGTTTAGTAAACAAATTGTTGAGGATTTTTTTTTGTTTGTTTATAATAGTAAAGTGATTTGGTTTCGTCAAAAGGAGATATTTTCGGAAATATGGATAAAGTTTCAAAAAATATCGACAAAATCAAATCTGAAATTGTACCTTATAATCCGACAGTAGTAGCTGTAACTAAATATTTTGATGAAAATCGGATAATAGAATATTATAAATACGGATTTCGTAATTTCGGCGAAAATAGGGTTAAAGAAGCTATAGAAAAAATTTCAAATCTTCCTGCGGAAATCAAAAATAATAGTAAATTTCACCTTATAGGACGTTTGCAAACGAATAAAGTTAAGTTTGCGGTAGGTAATTTTGATTTAATACATTCCGTAGATTCTTTAAAATTAGCGGAAGCAATATCCCAAGAAGCAGAAAAGCAAGGCATTGTTCAAAAAATTCTTCTACAGGTTAATAATGCAAGAGAAGAACAAAAAGGCGGTTTTTCTCCGGAAGAAATAAAAATACAATTCAAAGAGATTATGAAATTAAATTCAATCAAAATTTTAGGGCTGATGAATATTGCTCCTCTACATTGCACAGAAGAAGAACTTCATATTTTATTTAAAAATATCAAGCAAATAAAGGATGAATTACAATCCGAAAATGGAGTAGAATTAAAACAGTTATCGATGGGTATGAGTAACGATTACAAAATCGCACTTGAAGAAGGTG
>CAZGRH010000021.1:0-15148 GCA_964527005.1 uncultured Muribaculaceae bacterium
AATACAAAATAGCACAAGTAATTATAGTAGACATATTTGAATCAAAAATACTTGTAAAAGCTCTGTCAAATCCTGAATTAATAGCGGTAAATAAAGTTCTTCCGGCTTTTAATTCTTCTTTCGTTCTTTCAAAAATAAGTATGTTTGCGTCGACCGCCATGCCGATACTAAGTATAAATCCGGCAATTCCTGCAAGTGTCAATGTAACCGGTACTAATTTAAATATTGCAAACACAATCAACGAATAGATAATTAATGCAATATTGGCAATCAAACCGGGAACTCTATACCAAAAAGCCATAAATAACATTACGGTAACAATACCTATAAAACCTGCAACTTTGCTTTTATCCAAACTGTCAGCGCCTAATGTAGGACCTACTGTATTTTCTTCCATAATTTTTGCAGGAACGGGAAGAGCACCTGCATTTAATAAATCAACAACTTTTTTTGCTTCATCGTGAGTAAATTCACCGGTAATTTGAGCGCTACCACCTGTAATTTCTTGTTGTACAACCGGTTCCGAGATGCTATCACCGTTAAAATAAATAGCAATCGGATAACCTTTAAATTCTCTCGTTAATTTTGCGAATTTAGTTGCACCTTTATTATTAAACTCTAATGATATTAACCATCTTCCTGCCGCATCGGTACCGACTGCAGCCTTGTTCAAATCATCACCCGACAAACCTGACGGTTCCCAACCAGTAACATTACCGTCTTCACCGATAACGGGTTTTTTAAATTCTAATTCAGCCGTTTCACCTAAAAACTCTCTTGCAAGCTTAGGGTCTGAAATATTCGGAATTTCAATTAACAAACGTTTTTCTCCCATTTGTTGAACAGTTGTTTCCGATACCCCAAGCGCATTAATTCTGTTTTCTAATGCTGATTTTAAACCATCCATCATATCTTGAGTGATTTTGGAAATGTTTTCCGTAGTTTGCGCTTCAAGTACAATTCTTGAACCTCCAACCAAATCAAGTCCAAACGGTATAGGTTTGACTTTTATAATTACAATTGAAAGAATAGTTAACAATACTATTGCCCAAAACATAATTATTTTGTTTTTCATATATATCCCCTGTAATCTAAAAATACATATTTATTCTAGCAAAAAAAAAATTTGCTAACATAAAATAATACATAATGTTTCAAAAAATTAAAGGATAACCGAATTAATACTTCCGACTAATAAACATTAATTGAAATAATCACATATAAGTTCTCTTTTGCTTGCACCAATCTTCTTCAATATTTTAGATATTACAGACATTTTTTTAGGATGTAGTTTTTGTTTTAGTATCGCTTTTTCAATTAATAATTTATTGAATGACTCATTTAGCAGAGTTTTTTCTTCGCTCAAATGCGGATGAATTGTTCTTAATCTGTTCATGCACATGTCTATTGAATTTTTTATTTCTTCTTTTTGTTTTTTGTTCATAAATCAATTATCCTAAATTTCATGCAGATATTGTCATATTTTGTTTATCTTTTTGCGAATTTTTTTAAAATTCCTTACTATGATTTCTTTCTTAACTCATAATTATAATAATAAATTTTAATATATTTTCATTCCTCTAAAAAGTTTAAAATATCAATTTTAATGTAAACTTTTGTTGTATTTTTTCTTTTGTAAATCAATCAAATAAATGTTACACTATATTCTGATGAGAAATTTAAACGATAAAAAAATACTGATAATAAGATTAAGTGCTTTGGGCGATACAATTCATACTTTGCCGCTTGCTTATGCATTAAAAAAGCAATTCCCGAATGTAAAAATTGATTGGATTGTCGAAGATAAAGCGTCCATGTTTATTGTTAATAATCCTTTATTAAACAAAGTTTATGAAATTCCAAAATCAAAATGGAAAAAGCAAAATAAATTAAAAGCTTTTTCTGAATTTTTTAATTTAATCAAAAAAATTCGACAAGAGAAATATGATATTGTTCTGGATACGCAACAATTATTAAAAAGCGGATTGATTTTAGGACTTTCGGCAGGCAAAAGAAAAATTACACTTGATTGCGGAAGAGAATTTTCTTTTCTTTTTGCAAATGAAATTATTAAAACAGGCAGAAAGCTCTTTGATTTGAATTATCACGTAGTAAAAAGAAACTTAGAATTTGCAAAATATTTAGGATGTGAAGATTTAAATCCAAAATTTATCTTGCCTGATTTTACGAATAAATATTCACAAAAAATTATCGATATTGTTGCAAATATTGACAAATCAAAAAAAACAATTGTTATAGCTCCCTGTACAACTTGGAAAAACAAACATTGGGAAATTGACGGTTGGATAGAAGTTATAAAAAGATTAAAAAACAATTTTAATATAATAATTACGGCAAGTGAAAAAGAAAAAAATTATACTTCCAAAATTTTATCTAAAATTAATGACCCTACAATATTGGATTTATCAGGAAAAACAAATTTAGCTGATTTATCATATTTATACAAAAATGCAAATATCGTAATTAGCCCCGATTCGGGAAGTGCGCATATCGCTTGGTGTTCCGGTAATTGCAAAATTTTAACATTATTTTTCGCTACAAGTGCTGACAGAACTGCTCCGTTCGGAAACGGATATTATAGTTTAACTTCATCTATGCCTTGTTATCCGTGTATGAAAAAAAATTGTAAAAAAGATTTTTCTTGTTGCGCAAAAAGTATTAAAGCGGAAGATATTATAAATTTTATCGAAAAGGACTTACAATAATTATAAAATGGGTATATAATATAACTGCAATACTGTTTTGGGTGTAATAAGTGAATTTATTTGAAGGTCTAAAAGATATTCTTGGACAAATCAATAAGATTGACGGTTCCATATATATGCAAGGTAAAAATTTTGCGGATGTTTATGCAAAAAATATTGCGTTGGAAGAAGAAATTGCAATCAGAACAAAAGAATTGGAACAAGCAAATCAAACAATTTTAACATTAAACAGTGTATGGGAAATGATGAATTCATCCCAACCTTTATCCAGTATATTGCAAGAAATTGTCAATATTTTACATAAAGATTTAAATTATAATTACGCTGCAGTTTTTAAATTAGAACATAAAAGCAACGGCGAAAAATTTTTAAATGTTAAATCTTCTTCAAGAAGTGATGATGTTAATAAATTATTATCTTATTTGGATGACGAAATTGAAATAAAAGAAATTCCTTATGATGAACACTCTATTATAGGCAAAACAATAAATAATAAAATAATATATTCCACACCTGATATTAAAGGTGTTGTAAAAATGTTTTTACCCGCTTTGCCTGATGAACAAGCTATTGAAATTACAAAATCCATAAATTCAAAATCTTGTATATTTGTTCCTTTGCACAAAGAAAATGAAAATTTCGGATTTTTTATTTTAACTTCAGACAGAATAAACATAACGGATACCGAAAACAATTTTTTAATTTTATTCGCAAAACAAATAGAACTTGCAATTACAGTTGCAGGGCTTTTTGAAGAAGTAAAAAAACAAGCAGTTACGGATCCTTTAACAGGACTTTATAACAGACGTTATTTTGAAGAAAATTTAGTAAAAGAAGCAGAACGTTCTTTACGTTTAAAACAGCCTTTTTCCATTGTAGCGTTAGACTTGGACTATTTAAAACGTATAAACGATACATTCGGACATCAATATGGTGATGTCGCAATAAAAACAATCGCAAACGTACTAAGAACGGAAGCTCGTTCAATTGATATTCCGGCAAGAAACGGCGGAGAAGAATTTAGCTTAATGTTGCCGGGGGTAGACTCAAGAGGAGCTTCAATTGCAGCGGAAAGAATAAGAAAAGCAATAGAAAGTCAACAAATAGAAACAATCGGAGGAGTTACCGCCAGTATCGGTGTTGCAACATTTTTAGAACATTCGGACAGAATAGACGAAGTTATAGAATTAGCCGATCAAGCAATGTACAAATCAAAATTAAACGGCAGAAATCAAGTGCAAATTGCCCAAACAGATTCGGAAGATAATTGGCAACAACTTGCAATTGATGCGTTTATCGACATAATATCAAAAAAACGTATCCCGATTGAAGAAAATATTTCACAAACAATTATTCAAAAATTACAAGGTATAGAAGTAAAAAGCGCAAATACAAAAGATTCTTTATGCTCAATCGTTGATACAATTTCACAAACATACAATAAACGATACAAAACAGGAACAACGAAATCAAAACAAATTTTAGCAATTTTAATAGCGCAAAAACTTGAACTTTCAAAAGAAGACATTGATAAATTAAAGTTGGCAATATTGTTATACGATATTGGAAATATAATGATTCCGGAAGAAATATTTAACAAAAAAGAACCGCTTAGCGAAAAAGAAAAAGAAATTATAAAACAACATCCGGTAATCGCTGCAAGAGAAATATTACGGCCTATTTCAAATATTCAGGATATTATTCCCATTATTGAGCATCATCACGAAAATTGGGACGGAAAAGGATATCCCGAACACAAAGCAGGAATTGAAATTCCCGTTATATCACAAATCGTTTTACTTGTTGATTCCTTTTATGCGATGACTCAAGACAGACCTTACAGAAAAGCTTATGATGTTGAAAAAGCGATTGAAATTATTAAATCCGAAGCCGGCAAACGTTGGAATGAAGAATTAATAGACGATTTTATTCAAGTGGTGAAAGATGAAAGAATATAATAATTGCGAAGATTTAATAACATTTCTTTATCAGCACGTAACTTCAAATAAAAATTCAAATCTTATTAAAGATACTACGAGAATTAACAGTATTAAGTTTGATGCTTACATTGACAGTTCAATTTCATCGCCTTTGTCTTTTACAATTTTTGAGTTATCAGACAAAGGAGAATTGGTTATTGATTCTACGGAACGTGTAATTGACAGTCAAGCCGCATTTTTTCTTTTTGTAAACCCAAAACACGGTTGGATTTTTGCAGTAAAAAATACAATTCAAAATCAAAAAAAATTAATACGAAAAGAACCTGTTCAAAATTATAGAGTTAAAATTATAGATTAAGCATAAGTAATAAACGGATTATTCGCATTTAATTTTGTTAAAGTTTCTTGAGCTTTAATGGAATCATCACTCATTTTTCCCGTAGTTGCAAGTTCTTGTGTTATTTTCAATTCTACTGCCGATTTTAACTCTTCTAAAGAATCAGAATCTTGAGCGATTTCACTGATGTTTTTATTTTCTTGATTTTTTCTTGCAATTTCACGCTCTGAATTTCCGGTAATTTTACTTGTAATTTTACCCGAAACAGACGAACCAATAAGACCGCCCATAAATCCGCATACCGCTCCGATTGCGGTACCAATTACCGGACAAATTGCAGTTCCGATTGCGGTTCCGACTGCAGTTCCCGCAGTTTCACCCGCAATAAATCCAACTGTATCACCAACTACTTTAATGGCAGATTTGCCAACTTGTTTTAAACCTTTTTTCTTTCCTAATTCTTTAAAAGTAGGAACAACTTCGGTAAATAATTCACTTACACCGCTAAATACAAGCATTATTCCGAAGCCTGAAGATTTCATAAATTTTTTAAATTTACCGGTTTCAGCCACAGTTTTACCCAAAGCATTAATTTCAGCATGTACGGAAGATTTTGCAGCAGTTGCCCGTCCTTTTAGTTTTTCTGCTTTTGTTGCATATTTTGCCGCTTGCTCAGTTAAACCTTTCGCCTCTGCCTTTACTGCTTTTTGTGCTGTTTTATTAAATTTATGAGCTAATTTCGTTGATTTTTTAACGGAATCAAAGGCTACTTTAGATTCTTTTGCCGAACCCATATAATTTAAAATTCTTTTTATTATATTACCATCGCCTTTAATTAAATTATTCAATGCTTTTTTGTTTTTTGAAGCCAAAGCTTTCATTTCGGTATTAACCGCTTTTCCTGAAACTTTGCGATTTTTCAATAATAATTTGACGAAAGGAAGTCCCTCGAAAAACGCACAACTGCCCATATTGCTGGTTGCAGATGAAGCAAAAGTATCGGTTTTTTCGGTTAAAGCGACATTATTTGCATATTTATAAAGAACTTCAACATCTTTTTTTGCTACGGATGTTGTTTTTGTAGCGGCCGAACCGAAATTATATGTTGTATTTAAACCGTTACTAATGTAGCTCATTATTATTACTCCTATAGATAGATAAAGGTACAAAGATATAAAAAATTGCCAAAATTTTTGTATTTTGTAAAGTTTGTAAAGTGTTAATAATAATTGCGTTTTAAAGGTGCTTTTATGATAAAATTAAAAGCAATGGGGATATTATGAAACTTAACTTGGATGAAATTATTAAAGCAACGGGTGCTATTCTTTTAAAAGGAATTAATGATGAAAAAAATTACGGATTTTCAACTGATACCAGAACAATCCGAAAAGAAGAATTATATATTCCGTTAAAAGGTGAAAGTTTTGACGGTGAAAGCTTTATTGAAAATGCTTTAAACGCAGGTGCTTGCGGATATTTTACGACCGATAAAAATAAAATTTATAAAAATGCCGATATTGTATTGCTGACAAATGATACAAAAAATGCTTATCTGAAATTAGCAAATTATTACAAGAATAAAATTAATCCTTGTACTATCGCAATTACGGGCAGCAGCGGAAAAACTACCGTAAAAGAAATGATGTTTTCTGTTTTTAAAAATGCAGGAAATACAGTAAAATCAATTTTAAATCACAACAATGAAATTGGTTTGTGTCAAACATTATCATCATTAAATTATGACACCCAATTTTTAATAGTAGAAATGGGAATGAGAGGATTAGGAGAAATTGAACTTCTTTCCAAATATTCGGAACCCGATATTGCCGTTATCGCAAATGTCGGTTCAGCTCATATAGGAAGACTCGGTTCTTTGGAAAATATTGCAAAAGCAAAATTTGAAATTACAAAATTTTTAAAACCGAAAGGAACACTCATTGCTCATGATAATCCGTTAATAAAGAAAATTAATGATAATAAACACTCTACTATTTATTTTTCATTATTTGACAAAAATTTAAAAATAACGAAAACGACACGGGATTTTTCACAATTTAGATACAAAGGATATGAATATGTACTCAATATAGGGGGAGAACATAATATCCAAAATGCACTAAGTGTAATAGAAACCGCATTAACGGCGGGAATATCTCCAAATTTAATTGCAAAAGGATTAAAAGAATTTTCTCAAATAGAAAAAAGATGGGATATACAGGAAATAAAAGGTTTTAAAATAATAAACGACAGTTATAATGCAAATCCTGAGTCCGTAAAAGCTGCCGTTAATACGTTTTTAAAATATACCCCATCTCCAAAATCTGTAATTTTAGGAGATATGGGAGAACTTGGCGAAAACGAAGAACAATATCATAAAGAAATTGCAGATTATATTGACAATTTTGATTGCGATTACGTACTTACAATCGGTGAATTAGCGAAATTAATCACACCTAAACACATAAAATCAAAACATTTTGAAACAAAAAAAGAAATTGCTGATTTTATCCTAAACAATCTGGAAAAAGGTTCCGTAATTTTGCTTAAAGCTTCCAGATTTATGAAATTCGAAGAAATAATTAAGGAGTTATCAAATTATGATGTTTAATAAGTTAATATTGGTATCAATGCTTGTTGCATTTGTACTTTCTTTATTACTGGGAGTTGTATACATAGACTTTTTAAAGAAAAAAATGTATACACAATACATTTTGGAAGATGCTCCCGAAAATCATGCAAAAAAAGCCGGAACACCTACAACAGGCGGTGTATTTATAGTAATATCAATCATTTTTGCATCTTTAGTCGGATTAACAATGAATCAATCATTATCTACATCATCTTTAATTGCAATTATGACTTTATTCTTTTTTATGTTAGCAGGATTAAAAGATGACCTTGATAAAATAAAAAATAAAAAAAACAAAGCGGGACTAAGCCCGAGAAATAAATTATTTTTTCAAATAGCAATATCCGTATTGCCTGCCGTATATATGACTTTAACAGGACAAACTTATTTAAGCGCAGGTCCGTACAGTTTTGACATTGGATATTTTTATCCGATATTTGCAATAATTTTTATAACAGGAGTTTCCAATGCGGTAAATTTAACGGATGGTTTGGATGGTCTTGCAAGTTTAAACATTGCGGTTGCAATGTTAGGATGTGCGGTATTTTGCATAATGACAGGTCAAACTGATTTGGCAATTATTGCGACCGCTACCGTTGGTGCCTCTATAGGATTTCTTTATTTTAACAAATATCCAGCGAAAGTATTTATGGGAGATACCGGTTCACTTGCACTCGGCGGCTTATTAGGTGTACTTGCGGTTATGGGCAAATTTGAACTTTGGATTTTATTCATAGGAATTATTTTCTTTTGTGAAACAATGTCTGTAATTCTTCAAGTGACAAGTTATAAACTTACGGGCAAAAGAATTTTTAAAATGAGTCCCATTCATCATCATTTTGAATTATGCGGTTGGAGTGAAAATAAAATTGTACTTACATTCTCATTAATAACCCTTATTTTTAGTACATTAGCAATAGTTATATTTAACCTTTTATGGTAGGTGATTATGAAAAGAAAATGGATAGATAAAAAAGTTTTAATTATCGGTTTATCAAAAAGTGGTTGTTCTGCTGCAAAATATCTTTCAGAAAAAGGCGCAGATTGTTATATTACGGAATTCAAGCCATTAAAAGAATCCGATAAAGAACTTATTGTTCAACTTGAAAAAGACGGGATACATGTTGAAACAGGCGGTCATAGTGAAGAATTTATTAAAAATTCGTATATAGCCGTTACAAGCCCCGGAGTTCCGCCGTCAAGCGAGATTTTTGCGAAATTAAAAAAAGAAAATATTGAAGTTATAAGCGAAATAGAACTTGCATATCTGGAAGCGAATTCTCCTTTTATCGCAATTACGGGAACTAACGGAAAAACAACAACGACAATGTTAGTATCACATATTTTATCAAGCGAATACAATGCGCCTGTTTGCGGAAACATAGGAGTTCCTCCTACATCTATATTAAATCAAAATCCTGATTATTTCGTTTGCGAAGCAAGTTCTTTTCAATTAGAAATGTCCCCGACTTTTAAGCCGGTAATTGCTTCATTTTTAACATTTACCCCCGACCATATAGACTGGCATGGCGGTCTACAAAATTACTTTAATGCCAAAACAAGTTTATTCAAAGATTACAAAAAACCCGCTTATGCAGTATTTTCGGGAGTTGACGAAACAATATATAATTTTTCAAAACAATATACGGGTGAAAAATTCATATACGCAAAAGAATCAGATAAAAATTGTTGTTTTATAAAAAATGACGCAATTTACTTCAAACGAAATAAAGAAGAAGAAATAATTAAAATTAACGAAATTTCTTTAGTAGGTGAACATAATTATCAAAATATAATGTGTGCAATAGTAATTGCAAAACTTATCGGAATTTCAAATGAAAATATAAAAGAACGAATAAAATCATTTAAAGCAGTAGAACATAGAATTGAATTTACGGCAGAAATTAACGGTAAAAAATTCTATAACGATTCAAAAGCGACTAATCCCGAAGCATCATTTGTCGCAATAAATTCTTTCAAAGGCAAAAAACTTGCACTTATTGCAGGTGGCAGAGATAAAAATACCGATTTAAAAGAATTTTGTGAGAAATATATAAACAAATATGTTTCTACCGTAATTTTAATTGGTGAAGCAACAAAACGTTTTAAAGAAAACATGGAAAAATACGGGTTTAATAACATTATTCTTGCAAATTCTTTACAAGAAGCAATTGATATTTCTTTAACTACGGATAACGAAATTGTTTTATTATCACCCGCTTGCGCAAGTTACGATATGTTTAACAGTTACGAACACAGAGGAGAAGTTTTTAAAGAATATGTCAAATCAAAATTACAATAATTCTTCTCAAGGAACAAATACGGAATTTTTATCAACTTTTGATACCACTTTGGTTTTAATTGTTGTTTTCCTTATTATTACAGGGCTTATGGCAATTTTCTCGGCAGGTGCGCCAAAATGTATAATTCAGGGAACAAGTTCAATTTATTTTGTTTCAAGACAATTTGTTTGGTTTATTTTAGGCACAATTGCAACATTAGCCATAAGTAAATTCAATTATAAAAAATTGGATAAATTATCACTTCCTTTTGCTTGGACTGTCATCGGATTATTGATATGCGTACATTTCGGCGGAACGACGGTAAACGGAGCTACAAGGTGGTTAACAATCGGACCTATTCAGTTTCAACCTTCAGAAGCTTCAAAGCTTGCTACAATAATGCTTTTAGCCAGCGCTTTTTCTCGCAATATTAATATTTTTGACACAAGGCAAATAAAATATTTATTGCCCGTTTTAATAATGACAGGACTGATTTACAAGCAACCAAATTTAAGTATGGTAATGATTTTATTAATTTCATCTTTATACATGTATTTTATTGCAAACGGAAGTTTAAAATTAATCGGAAGCGTTATGGTCGGAGGATTAATAGTATTACAATCATTACTTAAAGGTTATCAACAAGAACGTATTAATATTTGGCTAAATCCGGAATCTGATCCGTTTGGAGCAGGATACAATATTATTCAATCAATGATGGCGTTTGTTGCCGGAGGTTTTTTAGGTGTCGGCTATGGAAATTCAAGACAAAAATTAGGATGGCTTCCTGAGGGTCACACCGATTTTATTTTTGCGGTATTTGCGGAAGAATTCGGATTTTTGGGTTGCTTACTTATCATAGGATTATTCCTTGCTTTTTTACAAAGAGGCTTATTAATTTCTTTAAAATGTGAAGATTTATTCGGTAAACTTTTAGCGGCAGGAATTACGGTTTCCATTTGCATTCAAGCATTAATTAATATGGCGGTTTCAAGTTCAATGATTCCCGCAACAGGAGTTCCAATGCCATTTATCAGTTATGGCGGAACATCTTTGTTCATTACAATGTGTATGGTCGGTATCTTATTAAATATTTCAAAAAAAAGAGTCAGGAGAATACAAAATGTCCAATAAAACATATTTTATATCAGGCGGAGGAACAGGCGGGCATATATATCCTGCATTCACGGTAATTGAACAACTTTTAAAAGAACAGGACACAAATAAAATATTTTTTATCGGAAATCCTGATAATCTTGAATTTGAAATATCTAAAAATTATCCGGAAGTTGAGTTTTTACCCGTAAATATTTCAGGTATGCCAAGAAAACTGAATTTTTCTTTGATTAAATGGATTTTACAATTATTTAGTGCGGTAAAAATAGGAATTAAATATATTAACAAATATAAACCGAATGCTATATTTGCGACAGGAGGTTATGTTTCCGCTCCTGTCATTCTGGCTGCAATGATTTTAAATAAACATTATATGATTCACGATTGCGATTCAGTCCCCGGATTAGTTTCAAAACTTGCAGCACCAAAAGCAAAAATTGTTTCGGTTGCATTTGAAACATCAAAAAACATTTTGAAATCAAACAAAATTATTGTTAATGGAAATCCAATCAGAGAAGTTTTCTTTAACGTTACGAAAGAAGATGCAAAAAACAAATTGGGAATTTTTCAAAATGAAAAACCGATAATATTTGCAATGGGCGGTTCACAAGGCGCAAAATCGATTAATAATGCTATGATTGAAATTTTAAAACAACTACATGAACTTTTTAATGCAATTATAATTTTTCAAACAGGCAAAAAAAATTATAACGATGTTTGCTCAAAATTAGAAGAAATTTATCCTGAATATAAATCAAATCCTGATATTATGGTTCGCCCGTATTTTAACGAATTGGTATATCCGTTAAAGTCGGCTGATATTGTAATTTCTCGTGCAGGTTCGGTAAGTTTAAGTGAAATTTTATGCGCAAATGCAGCAGCAGTGTTAATTCCGTATCCTTATGCAGCACAAGATCATCAAAGAAAAAATGCAAAAGAATTTTATAATAACGGTTTAGCCTTATATCTTGAAGATGAAGATTGTAACGGAGAAAATTTATTAAAAAACATTTCGGAACTTTTAGGAAATAAAGATTTGCTTGCCTGCATGCAAAATAAAATAAAAACTCATTCATTAAATAATGCGACGTTAGAAATAGTTAAACAATTAAAAAGTATAATATAATGCAAAATTCTTATAATAGCGCTATAAAAATTCTTCAATCACAAGGCAAGTTTTACATTAATCCCGAACTTGTCAGAATTGAAAAAATATTAAATTTAATCGGTAATCCGCAAAATAAAATAAATGTTATCCATGTCGCCGGAACAAACGGGAAAGGTTCCGTTTGCGCAATAATAGCAAATATATTAAAACAGGCGGGATATAAAACCGCTTTATATACAAGCCCTCACCTTAAAGATTATACGGAAAGAATACAAATTAATAATAAACCGATTTCGAAAAATGATTTTGCAAAATATATAAAAGAAATTTGCGAAATTGAAGAAAAAAATAAAATTAATTTAACTGAATTTGAACTGTTAACCGCAGTTGCATTTAAATATTTTTACGATAATAAAATCGATATTGCGATTATTGAAACAGGTATGGGCGGTAGATTTGATGCAACAAACACAGTAAAAAATCCGTTATTGGAAATTATTACTTCTATTTCGTTTGACCATATTGACAGATTAGGTAACACAATTGAAAAAATCGCTTATGAAAAAGCAGGAATTATTAAACAAAATTCTTGTGTCGTTATTTCGAAAGATAATAACGGTTATGAGATTATAAAAAAAATTGCAACAGAAAAAAATGCAAATGTAATTTCCGAAAACATTAATATAGAAATAAAATATAAAAACGAACAAAATATTGCGATAATAAACGGAAAATCATACAATTTCGCTTTGTTGGGTACATATCAAAAAGAAAATTTAGCATTAGTTTTTCAAGCAATAAACTATCTAAACAAAACAAAATTTAAAATCGACGAAAATGCAATAATTAACGGATTAAGTACGGTTAAATGGAAAGCAAGACTTCAATATATTAAAGAAAAAAATCTTTTAATTGATGGCGCTCATAATCCTGCAGCCGCAGCTGAATTAAAAAAAAGTCTTGATATTTATTTTAAAAATCAAAAGAAATTTTTTATATATTCAACAATAAATACAAAAGATTATATTGAAATTTCAAAACTTTTATTTAACCCCGATGACATAATATATTATTTGGAATTTCACCATAAAAATGCAGTATCGGTTGAAGAATTTATTAAAAATGTTCCATATTTAAAAAATGTTAAATCAGTTAAAATGCAAAATATAACAGAACTTTTAAAAGAAGATAATTTAAAAATTTTAACAGGCAGTTTATATATGATTGGTGAGTTTTTCTCGGCAATTGATAAAATTTAGAACAAACAAAAGCGAGATTTATAATATCTCGCTTTTGTTTGTTTTTATTTAATATGTTCAAATTATTGAACTACTTCTACATTTTCTTCTTCTTTTGTTTCTTTAAGTTTTAATGAAGAAGCAACAATTTTTCTGTTGTTTTGATAGCCGTACATAAAGTAGAAAACGATACCTAAAGCAATCCATACCGGGAATAAAACAGCTGAAGTTTTAACTTCTCTTAAAGCGACAAACATTAATCCTGTACAGAAAAATATACCTAAAATCGGGAACCAAGGACAACAAGGAACTCTGAATGGTCTGTGTCTGTCAGGTTCTGTTTTTCTAAGAATTAAAATACCGACGCAAACAATAACAAATGAAGTAAATGTACCAAAAATTGCTAATTCTGCCGCTACTTGCATATTAATAAACAAAGAACCGATAAGAATTAATATTGTTGAAATAATTGTTATAGCCCAAGGTGTTTGGAATTTAGGATGAATAGTTTTTAAAACCGGAGGTAAAAAGCCATCACGAGCCATTGCGTATAAAATTCTTGTAGTACCAAACATAAGGACTAAAAGAACGGAAGTTAAACCTGCTAAAGCACCGATAGCAATAGCCCCTGCGAACCAATCCATGTGTACAACACTCATTGCAGCCGCAATAGGAGCTTTAAGATCAATTTGTCCCATTGGAACCATACCTGTAAGAACTATTGTAACCAATCCGTAAAATAGCGAACAAATAAGCAATGAACCGATTAACCCGATAGGTAAGTTTTTTTGAGGATTTTTAGTTTCTTCCGCAGCAGTTGAAATTGCATCAAAGCCAATATATGCATAAAATATAGCAAATGCTCCCATTAATATACCTTTAAGTCCGGATGGAGCAAAAGGTGTCCAGTTTTCGGGTCTTACGAAAAAAGCACCTACAATTATAAACGCAGCAATAACGGCAACTTTTACATAAACCATAATTTTAGCGAAATTTGCCGATTCTTGAATACCTTTTAATAAAATTGCAGCAATGACAATAATTATAAACATTGCAGGTAAATTAATACAAAACGGAATTCCTAATACGGTAGGAACAGTAACATCAGGATTTGAAATTACTAATGATTGATAATCATTTACTAACCAAGCAGGAGGATTTTTGATACACTCAGGTAAAAAAGGAAAACCTTCAAAAAGTTTTATAAGGTATCCGGTCCAACTTGCGGCTACGGCAATAGTACCGATAGCATATTCCAACATTAAAATCCACCCCATCATCCAAGCGGGGAATTCACCCATTGTTGCAAATGTATATATATAAGCACTTCCCGAAACAGGTATCATTGATGCGAATTCCGCATAACACAATGCAGGAAAAATACAAGCAATTGCAACTAAAGCAATTGATAATACAAGTGCGGGACCTGCGCCGACACGTTCTGTTGTACCAACTACGGCAGAGCCTATCATAACAAATATACCGGCACCTATAATCGCACTAATACCTAAAATGATTAAATCAAATGCATTTAAAGTTTTTTTAAGTCCGGCAGCTGCTGATTGTTCTAAAAATTCGTCCGGATTTTTTCTTCTAAATAAGTTAGAAAAAAATTGTCCAATTGCGTTTTTTAAAAATGACATTTTTTCTTTCTTTCCTTTTCTATACTACACATTAGCCGGCTATTTTTTCAACAATGGAAATCCCATTGCCTCACGTTGCTCTACATATAATTTTGCAACCATTGCCGCCATTCTTCTTACTCTGTTTAT
>CAZGRH010000022.1:0-15012 GCA_964527005.1 uncultured Muribaculaceae bacterium
TGTGTATCATTTTGCGTTTTCGCTATTAATAAATCTTTGGCTTTTTCTGTTAAACCAACGTGATATAAATTTGAATTTTTAGTTAAGTCTGTTTTGTTTTTCACAAAAATATCTGTAGCAACTTCGGAAATAGCTTTATGGTCAGTATGATTTGTAATTCCATTTGGTTCAAATGTAAAAACATTTTTAGGTTTTACATTTCTAATAATACTTTCTACGATGACTTCCATTTCTTTTTTTACATTATCTTTATGCGTTTCACCATCAATAAAATCCATAATTAGCGGAGCTCTATTTAAACCATATCCTTCATCAGTTGAATGAGAAAGTTCATCTGCTCTTAAATCTTTCATTCTTGGATCGTATCTCTCCAAAATTCCTCTTGCATCACGACCTTTTTGTCCAAGATTTGTATAAACTAACATAACGGAATCCGGATCAACATTAACAAAATTTGTAAGATGATAAAAGAAGCATGTTTCATCGTCAGGATGAGCAAGAAAAAATAAATTTTCAACAGGTTTCAATTTGCTTATATCATCTTTATGTAACAAAGTATGAGCCTTGAAGTTTTTACTCTTATTAACACAATTCGAAAAACGATTTATACACACATTTTACCTCTTTATACACATATACTCCAATCGAATTATCACCGAAAAACAGTATTTATTCAATACTAACCGTTGTTTGATTTTATATTTTGTTACAAATTATTGAGTAATTTATTTGTCATTTTTTGCTGATAAAATAACAAATTTTGTTAGTGCAAAAAGTGCAAGAACATTCGGAACAACCATTAAATTATTAAACATATCCGACAATCCCCAAACAAGACGGCTTGAAACAAGCGAGCCGATTATAATAAAACACAAAGCTATAATTGTATAAACAAAAGTTGCTTTTTTAAAATTGTGATTTTTAAACAAGTATATAACATTTATTTTGCCAAATAAATTCCAACCTAATATCGTTGAAAATCCGAAAAAGAATAAGCAAATTGCGACAAACATTGAACTTAAGGAATTTCCCAAAACACTTCCTATTGCAATTTGTACCGCATTATTTTCATTCAATAAATTTGTAATTTCACCGGAATAACCGTTTGCTAATAAGCCATCTTGCGTATAAAGCGTAGATATAATTACCAGTGCATTAAGTGTAATTATAACAAATGTATCTAAAAATACTCCCATCATAGCGATTGTTCCTTGTTCATGAGGAGTTTTAACATGTGCCAATGCATGCGCATGCGGAGTAGAACCTAATCCCGCTTCGTTTGCGAACAGTCCTCTTTTTGCGCCTTGACTTACGGCTATTTTAAATGCATACCAAAACCCGCCGCCTAAAATTGCTTGAGGCATAAATGCATATTTAAAAATCATGTAAAAAGTTTCGGGAATATACTTAATACGAACGATTAAAACGGCTAAACAACCCAAAATAAACAAACCTGCCATTAAAGGCACGATTTTTTCAATAACTGAAGCTAATCTGTTAATTCCTCCGATAAAAATTATTGCGGAAATTATTACAAGAAAAATTCCTATGTACCGCGCAGGAATGCCGAATGCCGATTCTATTGAATTAGAAAGTGCATTTGCTTGTACCATACATCCCATAAATCCGAGAGCTAAAATTATAGAAACCGCAAAAAATTTAGCTAAAAATTTTCCTAATTTACCTTTGAATGCCCGAGCAATGTAGTATACGGGACCTCCTTTAAGATTGCCACAATTATCTGTTTTTCTTGTTTTTACCGCTAATATCGCTTCTGCATAAATCGTTGCCATTCCAAGAAAAGCAAGTAGCCACATCCAAAAAATAGCGCCGGGACCGCCGATTAATATTGCGGAGGTAGAACCGATAATAGTACCCGTTCCGACTTGCGCCGCAACCGCAGTTGCAAGTGCTTGAAATGAAGTCATTTTCCCTTTTTCTGATTTTCCGAACAGATTTAAGCCGTTAAACAGTTTTTCAAAACCTTCTTTAAAACATCTGATTTGAACAAAATTAGTTTTGAATGTAAACCATAATCCGACAGCGGTTAACATAAATACCAAAACATAATTTGATATATATTCGTTAAATTTGCATACAATTTCATATACTATATTTTCGGCAGTATTAAACATTAAATATCCTATAACAGTAATTAAAAGTTATTGTACTATAAACAAAGCGGAACTAATTAAAATTCGACTGTTTTTTTATTATACAAAGGATTAATATAAAAAAAACAAAAATAATGTATAATTGTTTTATGAAAGAATTATTTAAAATAACCGACTTAAACATGCACTATCCCGTAAAAGAGGGGGCGTGGGGTGAAAATATCGGTTTTGTATATGCGTTGAATGATGTTAATTTATCTGTTTGCGAAAATGAAATTATAGGCTTGGTTGGTGAATCAGGCAGCGGTAAATCTACTTTGGGTAATTGCCTTTTAAAATTAATCAATCCGACTTCCGGTGAAATTATTTATAAAGGTGAAAATATTCTTAACAAAAGTAAAAAAGAATTAAAAAATTTTAGGAAAGAAACTCGGTTAATTTTCCAAAATCCGTACATGAGTCTAAATCCCAGACAAAAAATATATGATATTTTATATGAACCTTTTATAATTAATAATTTAAAAAACAAAATTGAAAATGAAAAAAGGCTGAAAGAAATCATAAAATTAACAGGTTTAACCGATGAAGATTTATGCAGATATCCGCATGAATTTTCAGGCGGACAAAGACAAAGAATAGCTATAGCAAGAGCTATTATGCTAAATCCGAAATTTATTGTTGCAGATGAACCCGTCAGCGCTTTGGATGTAAGTATTCAGGCACAAATAGTTAATTTACTGTTAAAACTCAAAAAAGAATTAAATCTTACAATGTTGTTTATTTCGCATGATTTAAGCATTGTAAAGTATATATCAGACAGAATTGCGGTTTTATATTTGGGTGAAATTGTTGAAATAGCGCAAAAAGATGAATTTTTTAACAACTATAAACATCCTTATTCAAAAGCACTAATAAATGCAGTTCCTTTGCTTAATAAAAAAAACAACAAAAAAGAAATTTTATCGGGAGATATTCCGTCCCCTCAAAATCCGCCAAAAGGTTGCAAATTTCATACAAGATGTCCTTTTGCTTTTGACAAGTGTAAAGTACAATCTCCAAAATTAGTATCAGTTTCGGAAAATCACGAAGTAAGATGTTTTCTTGTTGAAAATTTTAATTTGTTGTAAAATAACCTTATGGCTAAATTACGATTGTACTTAAAACAAACAATAACATATCGGATGATTAAGATGTTTCTTGAACATGCAAAAGAGTTCTTAGAAACCATTGGCGATATATTTTACAGATTTTGCCAAGTTTTAAAATATTTATTTACGTTTCAAATAAATTTTAAACAATTAGTAGAACAATCTTCAAGATTTGCAGTCGATTCTTTACCGATAACATTATCAATTGTAGGTATGACCGCCGTAATTTTAGCCGTTCAAATAGCTCCTGAAATGGTAAAACAAGGCGGAAAAGATTATATAGGTTTGCTCGTTGCGCATACTACAATCAGAGAAATAGGGGTTATAATGTCAGGATTTGCCATTATTTCAATGATAGGTTCTTCGCAAGCCAGTGAACTCGCAACAATGAGAGTTACCGAGCAAATTGATGCAATGAATGCACTCAAAGTTTCACCGTTTAAATATTTATTTCTGCCGAGAGTATTATCTGGAATAATAATGATGCCGTTTGTTGTTGTAATTTCATCAACATTCGGTATTTTAACGGGCGGATTAATTTCCATGCTTTCGGCAAAAGATGTTACTTGGCTTTGTTATATCAGTTCTGTTTGGCAGGGGTTGTATATTAGAGATATAAATATTATGCTTTTAAAATCCGCTTGTTTTGGCGGAGCTATAAGTTTAATCAGTTCAAGTTGCGGATATGATGCAAAAGGCGGAGCAAAAGGTGTCGGTATTGCAACAACGAAAGCGGTTGTATGGTCTTTCGTTTCTATTGTAATCATTGATTGTCTGTTTGCAGTTGCTTTTT
Organism: uncultured Muribaculaceae bacterium; assembly: GCA_964527005.1. Classification (GTDB taxonomy): domain Bacteria; phylum Cyanobacteriota; class Vampirovibrionia; order Gastranaerophilales; family Gastranaerophilaceae; genus Avigastranaerophilus. Next base: position 4,056 of record CAZGRH010000022.1, read on the forward strand.
ACTTCTAAAAAAAAGAAAAGGTTATTATGTCTATAAGAGTTGAAAATTTAACTAAAGAATTTGACGGAAAAAAAGTTTTGGACAATATATCTTTTTCCGTAGAAAAAGGAGAAATATTATCAATTGTCGGTTTTAGCGGTTCGGGAAAAAGTACTATATTAAAATTGCTTTGCGGTTTATTAATTCCCGATTCCGGTGTAATTGACATCGGTGACGGGGATGTTGCAATGGTTTTTCAATATTCCGCACTTTTTGATTCTTTAAACGTTTTTGATAACATTTCATTTGCATTGCAAGAAAGAAAAGAATTTAAAAATAAATATACGAAACAAGAATTATGTGAAATTGTTAAACAAAGTTTAAATACCGTCGGTTTATCGGGAATTGAAGACAAGTTTCCGCATGAACTTTCGGGCGGTATGCAAAAAAGAGTAAGTTTGGCCAGAGCCATCGTTACAAAACCGCAATTTATTCTTTATGACGAACCTACCGCAGGGCTTGATCCGGTTGCTTCAACGGTTATCGAAGATTATATTCTTCATTTAAGAGAAGAAACAAAAGCTACGTCAATTGTTGTAACTCACCAAATGTCAACGATTACAAGATGTTCGGATAAAGTCATAATGCTTTATGACGGCAAAATCGTATTTAAAGGAACTCCTCAAGAATTATTAAAACAAGATAATCCGTATACAAAGCAATTCGTTTGTGCAACGGTCGAGGGTCCAATGAAAATATCTGCTTCGGGATTTTAATTGTCCGAGAAAATTTTTTATTGTAAAATAACAAAAAAAGAAGAAGGAATAATATGAAATTTTCATCATCGTTTAAAGTCGGAATATTAGCAATATCAGCAATAATAATATTGCTTTTCACCGTAATGTGGGTAAAAGGTAAAACCATTTCAAGCGCAGACAGATTAATCGTTAATTTTAAAGATGTTAACGGAATGAGAGCTGGTAGCGGCGTTCAAATGATGGGGGTAAGAATTGGTCAAGTTGAAGAAATTATTCCTAAAATTTCAAACGAAGAACCTTATGTTGAAGTAAAATTCGTTATTACAACACCTGATGTCGTAATTCCGAAAGCTTCCGAAATATCAATTCAACAATCAGGTATTATAGGTGAACAATTTTTGGAAATAACTCCTCCTAAAGAAAGAATTATTTATATTCCTGAACAAGATAAATCATATATTATTCATGCTGATGATAAAGTTCAAATGAAATTGGATGATAAAGTTTATGATATCGGATTTATTAAAAAAATTGAAATTGTAAGCACGGATACACTTCCGATTTTAGAAAAAGAAAACATTGCAACAAAAAATGCTTACAAAATAAAATACATTGTTGATTTACCGGGATTACAGTTACCGTCTCAAATAAAAGGAAAAATTGTAAAAGACGGCAATGAAAAGAAATTAAAACTTACTCCAAAAGATGATTTTCAAGTTCCTTATCCGAAAACTGAATCTCCTTACACGGTAATAGAACCGATGAGAATATCCGATTTTCTTGCACTTCAATATCGCAGTGCCGAATCTTTGGTAGAAACAAATGAAAGAGTATCAATGTTGCTATCCGATGATGTAATAGAAGAATTGAAACAAACATCATATAATTTAAATGAATTAACGGATAAGGCTAATGTTACAATGGCAAAAGCTCAAGAGTTAATTGACCTATCAAAAGTTGAATTTGAAATGCTTTCCGAAAATGTTAACGAATTAATCGTAAATGTTAATAAAATAGCAGGAAATGAAGATTTCGTTCAAGCGGTTTCAAACGCAACAAAATCTTTTGCAAGATTATCGGATAATGTTTCCGTTTTACTTGAAGATCCTAAAACAAAAACAACATTGGCAAATTTAGAAATTACGGCTAAAAATATTGCTGAAGTTTCCAGTTATATCAATGATATGTCTAAAGATGCTCAATTAAAACAATGTATAAAAGATTCTGTTGTTAAGTTAAATACTGCACTTGATAAACTTACGGTGACGTTAGATACGGTAAATTATGCAACGGATGATCCTGAAGTTATAAAACAAACATTGGATGATATTAGCGTAACTTCCGAAAATTTGAAAAAATTCTCTCAAAAATTAAATAAAAGATTTTTGTTATTCAGATTAATGTTTTAGGTAAATAATGAAATTATATATTGCAAAATTACACTATAAAAAAAATACAAACATACTGGATAAAACGGTAATTTCTTTATTAAAGATTATAGGAAGTCCGTATTCTTTGATTACAAAAATAAGAAATAAATTGTACGACTGTAAAATTTTGCATTCTTACAATTCAAAGTCTTTTGTTATTTCAATCGGAAACATAACAACGGGCGGAGTGGGAAAAACTCCTTTAACGTGCGAAATAGCCAAACATTATTTAAGTTTAAACAAGAAAGTTGCAATTATTTCCCGTGGTTACGGTGCAAAATTAAACACTAAGAAACCTATAATAATTTCTGATGGTTCGGGTTCTGATTTTAGCGGAAATATTGCAGGAGATGAGCCTGTTTGGTTGGCTGAAAATTGTAAAGGTGCCGTTGTTGTTATTTGCAAAAGCAGAATAAGAGCGGAGAAATATATAAAAGAACATTTTTCGCCTGATGTAATAATTTTGGATGACGGATTTCAACATAGAAAAATGAAACGTGATTTGGATTTGTTATTGGTCGATGCAAAAAATAAATTCGGAAATGAACTTGTATTGCCGGCAGGGCCTTTGCGAGAAAGTCTTGTTAATTTGTCGAGGGCGGATAAAATTATTGTAGTAAATAAATCAACGGCAGAAGATGAAGCATTAAAGTATTGTGATATTTTAAGTTCAAAATTAGCAAAAAAAATTTTTTTATGTAAAATAATTCCCGATTACACATATAATATTGTGAATGGTGAACACCTTGAACCGAAAACAAATATTATGGCATTTTCTGCAATAGGACAACCTGAAAGTTTTTATTCTTTTTTAAAAGATGACTATCATTTAAAAGCGGTATTGGAATTTGAAGATCATCATAACTATGATATTGATGACATTTCAAAAATAATTCATTATGCACAAGAACAAAATATAGACAGTGTTGTTACAACTGAAAAAGATGCGGTAAAAATAGCTGCAATAATTAAAGATGTTGAAATTCCGATAAAAATATATGCTTTAAAATTAAAAGCATTTTTAGATATAAAGGAAATATGCGGGGTATGACAAAAAAAATTCTTGTTGTTCGTTACAGATTTATTGGTGATATGATTCTTACGGTGCCTTTTTTGCGCAATTTGAGATATGCATATCCTGATAGTCAAATTGATATGTTAGTTGCACCGAATTCGGGAGAAGTGATTGAAAATTGTCCTTATGTAGATAATTTTATTTATTTTGATACAACAAGAAAACACAAATACGAAAATTCTAATGAAGAAAAAAAATCTTTTTTTTATTATGTAAAAAAATTACGCAAAGAAAATTATGATAAAGCTTATGTTTTAAAACGCTCATTATCAAGCGCTTTGTTGTGTTTTCTTGCGGGAATAAAAGAAAGAATCGGCTTTGCTACCGAATTCCGAAGAATTTTTCTCACGCATTCTGTTAAATATGATAAACAAAAACACGAATCACTTTGTTTTCTGGATGTTTTAAAATCAGAAAATATTGAAATAAAAGATACTTATTTGGAAAATTGGATAAATGAAGAAAATACAAATAAAGTTCTTGATTTATTAAAAAAAAATAATATATCAATTGATTTCAAAAAAGTTGTTGTACACGCAACGGCTACAAATGACGGAAAAATTTGGGATATTAATAATTTTGCAAGAATTATAGAATATCTTGCAAATGAAAAGAATATACAAGTAATTTTTATAGGTGCGCTACAAGATAAAAAAGTTTACGATGATATAAAATATAATGAAACATTAAAAATTCAACCTTTGAATTTGTGCGGACAAGTGACAATTAAAGACAGTTTAGCGGTTTTAAAAATGGTGGATTTCATAATCGGTAATGATTCGGGCAATTTACACATGGCATCTTCCGTAGGAACAAAAGTTATAGGTTTATACGGTCCTATGCCTTTTGAGAAATGGAAAGCACTCGGAAACGGAAATATACTATTAAAAGCCGACTTACCTTGTATGCCTTGTTCTTTAAAGGGGAAATGTCGTAATAACAAAGCTTGTATGAATTCTATTTTAATTAAAGATGTAAAGCAAGCAATTGACAATCTTTTACGGCAAATGGTTTCATAAAAATTTTTTGTGATACTATTGTTTTATGAGTACATATATTTTACCTTTAATATTAACGTTATGTGCAGGTATGTCTACACTGCTCGGCGGTTTTATTACTTTCTTCGTAAAAAGGAATAATTTAAAAGCACTTTCCGTTGGACTCGGTTTTTCTGCGGGGGTTATGATTTATGTAAGTTTGCATGAATTGATGTCCGAAGCTACTAATTTATTAAACGGTTTTTATAACGATTTAAATGCAAATATTTTAACATTTATAGGTTTTACAGTCGGTATAGGAATTGCGGTTTTAATAGATTATTTTATTCCGGATCACATAGAATCTGATTTTTTGACTGCTTGTAAGCAAAAAACAAAAAAATGCGAACAAAGAAATAAAATAAAAAGAGCTGGGTTGATAACGGCATTTGCGGTTGCATTACATAATTTTCCCGAAGGTATTGCGACATTTTTAGTTTCAAGTCAGGATATTCGGCTTGGTTTCTCAGTAGCAATAGCAATAGCAATACATAATATTCCGGAGGGAATAGCGGTTGCATTACCGATTTTTCACGCTACAGGTAAAAAGAGATTAGCAATTTTATATTCATTCTTATCGGGAATTGCAGAACCTGTCGGTGGTTTAATCGGGGTTATTCTTGTAAAAACATTTCTTCCCGTTCAACTTGTCGGTATTATGACTTCTGCAGTTGCCGGTATTATGGTTTATTTATCATTTGATACACTTTTGCCGCTTGCAAGAGAATATGGAGAAAATCATCACGTTATAATCGGAATTGTATCAGGCATGCTGATTATGAGTTTTGGATTAATTTTCGTATAATTTCTAAAACTTAATAAATTGTTTCATTATTGGCATTCGGGATATTTTTATAGTAGAATATAATATAGAGGTAGAGTTGGGGTTATAAACATGACAACAGGAACAAATAATTACGATGCAAGTAATATAAGAGTTTTAGAGGGTTTAGAAGCGGTAAGATTAAGACCGGGGATGTATATCGGGTCTACAAGCCAAAGAGGACTTCATCATTGTGTATATGAAATTGTTGATAATTCTATTGACGAATCATTAGCAGGTTATTGTAAACACATTAAAGTAACAATAAATAATGATGAAAGCGTTACGGTAGAAGATGACGGACGTGGTATTCCGGTTGATATTAAGCCCGAAACAGGAAAATCTGCACTTGAAATTGTACATACGGTACTTCATGCCGGAGGTAAATTCGGTGACGGCGGATATAAAGTTTCAGGGGGATTACACGGTGTAGGTGCTTCCGTAGTAAATGCTCTTTCTGAAAAAATGGTAGTTGAGGTTTCAAGACAAGGTTTTGTTCATCGTCAAGAATATATGCGTGGTGAACCGACAGGACCCGTTGAAAAAATCAGAGAAACAGAAAAAACAGGTACAAAAACAACTTTTTGGCCTGACCCTGAAATTTTCAGAGAAACTACAGTAATGGACAGAGAAGTTATTTCTACTCGTTTGAGAGAAATGGCATTCTTAAATAAAGGTTTAAAAATAACTTTCATAAATACTAAAGCTAACACAACGGAAGAATTTCACTATGAGGGCGGTATCGGAAGTTATGTCGAATTTTTAAATAAAAATAAAAACGTAATGTTTGAAAAACCGGTATACATTGATAAAGTTGTCGACGGTATTGCTGTTGAAATTGCACTTCAATATACAGATGCATACAATGAATCTGTTTTAAGTTTTGCAAATAATATTAATACTCATCAAGGCGGTACTCACTTAACAGGCTTTAGAAATGCTATCACTCGTGTTTTAAATGATTATGCAAGAAAGAATAATTTGATAAAAGAGTCTGAAGCAAATGTAACCGGTGATGATGTAAGAGAAGGTTTAACGGCTATAGTCAGCGTAAAATTGGGAAATCCGCAATTTGAAGGACAAACAAAAGAAAAATTAGGCAATTCGGAAGCATTAACTGCCGTTAATGATGTTGTAAGAGAAAAATTTCAAGAATGGTTGGAATTTAATCCGAAATCCGCAAAATTAATAATTGAAAAAATTCAACAGGCACAAAGAGCAAGAGAAGCTGCAAGAAAAGCAAGAGATTTAACGAGAAGAAAGACTGCGCTTGAAAGTTCTACACTGCCGGGTAAACTTGCGGATTGTTCAAACAGAGAACCCGAAAAATGCGAATTATACATCGTAGAGGGTGATTCTGCGGGCGGTAGCGCAAAACAAGGAAGAAACAGAATGTTTCAGGCTATTCTTCCATTGAAAGGCAAAATTTTAAATGTAGAAAGAGCAAGATTAGATAAAATTTACGGTAATAACGAAATTCAATCTTTAATTCAAGCAACGGGTGTTAATATAAGTAAAAATGAAGAAGAAGTTAATATTGATAAACTTCGTTATCATAAAATTATATTTATGACAGATGCTGATGTCGACGGTGCGCATATCAGAACGTTATTATTAACATTCTTTTTCAGATACGCAAAACCTTTAATAGACAAAGGATACATTTATATTGCTCAACCGCCGTTATATAAATTAACGATTGGTAAAACCGCAGAATATCTATATGATGACAGGGCATTGGATAAAACTCTTCGAGAAAGAGGAGCCCAAGGACTTACTCTTCTTGATAATTCAAAAGATAAAGTAATTTCAAATCAAGAGTTAATTAATTTAATTGCTAATATGTCGAGTTATTATAATTCGTTTAACAATCCTATCATCAATACAATTCCGTCTGTTGTAATCAGAGGGCTTGTCAGGTCCGAAATCAAAGACAATGATTTTAATAATGTTGAAAGGATGGAAGAAATTATTGCATATCTTCAACATTATATCACTGATCATGCAGAAAATTACGGAATAACTTCTGCTAAAGATTATAAAGTTTCTTTGAAACAAAATCTTGAAACCGGCATATATTCTATTAAATTAGAAATGGGTGCTGAAATTGAACCTGTGATTATAACTCAAAATATTGTTAAATCTAATGAATATAACAGAATAAAAACGAGTTATCCTCAAATAAGAGATTTCTTGTTTGAAGAGAATAAATCAATATCGTTAAATACGGGTTCTGAAGATGTTGTTATATCTTCTTTTGCTGAACTTCAAAGAATTATTGAAGAAAGAGGTAAAAAAGGTATAGGTATACAAAGATTTAAAGGTTTGGGTGAAATGATGCCTCAGCAACTTTGGGAAACAACTATGGATCCTGCAAACAGAACTTTGTTAAAAGTTACAATAGAAGATGCAATGATGGCTGATCAATTATTTGACGTTTTGATGGGCGATAATGTTGAACCACGACGTGAATTTATTGAAAACAATGCCGTTTATGCGACAAATATTGATACATAATTTATGGTTTGGGCGGAAAATATCTGCCCAACTATATTTAATTAAATAATCCAGAGGTGGTTTATATTGGATTTATTGATAAAACTACTAAATTCTAAAATATCAAAGATGTTATTTTGCTTGATTTTTCTGGCAATTATAGCATCTTTGTATTTTTATAAAGATTGGTATAAAATTCAATATAAGAAAATTATCGGTTGTCATTATGTCTTTTTGGGGGATAAAGCTTTTAGAGCAAAAAATTATCAAAAGGCAATTGATAATTACAAATCAGCATTAAGTTATTATCCTCAACATGCAAAAGCGGGTTGGAATTTAGGAAATATTTATGTTAGCTTTGAAAATTATTATGAAGCAATAAATTGCTATGAAAAAGCACTAAAATATTCTCCTAATTTTATGGCTTGCAGAATGGATTTAGGAATAATTTTATCGGAAGAATTAGCTGAATATGATAGAGCTATTAATGAATATGAAAAAGTAGTAAATGCAGCTCCTTTTATTTTAAGAATTCCGTTTGTTTTTGATAATAAAAAAACCACAATGGAAAATAAAGGACTTGCTTATTACAATATGGGTTTGGCGTACCGAAATAAAGCTTTAAATAACAGTGAAAATCAATTTGAAACGGTTAAATATTTAAAAAAAGCAAAAGATTCTTACGAGCAAGCGCAGAAATATCTTCAAAATAATTATGATAATACGTTCAATTTAGCATTAACTAATCATTTATTAGGTGATTATTCCGATGCGGCTGAACAATATTGCAGTGCAATAAACATAAAACCTATAAATTTTGAAGCTCATTATAATTTAGGGTTGTTATTCCGTGAATTAAACAGGCAAAAAGAAGCATTAGATGAATTTGAAAAAACCAATATTGTTATTGATTATAATGGTGAAGAAGACAAAGTAAAACATATTTTAGGTTTAATCACGGAAATTAAACGTAAAATTATAAATGAATCAGGATATGATTATTTAAAAGACAGAGAAGATATAACCTCTTTATCAAAATCAGAAATAATATATTCTAAAGGAAAAATAACATCATCATCTCAAAAAGAATATGATTTGGCTGAAATTCTTAAATGTAAATATTCGGATAATATAGAAAAAAATAAGTATGAATAAAATTAATGATTATGAAATTATAAATAAATTAATGAATGTATTGGTGAAAAAAATTTCACCAATTAATACAATTTCGTCTGTTAACAAAATTTTAAAAGCTAATTTAAATGTACAAAATTTAAATTTGATAGTTTGGGATAATAATATTTTAATGCTTAAAGATTTTGTTCAAGATTGGAATATTTATGTAAATAATGAAAAAAATCAAAGAATAAATTCTATTTTTAATCATTTTTCGGTTGAAAACGGTTTGGTTTATGCAATTAATGAAAATTATTATAATTTAAATTACATAGAGTCCGAATATTCTGAAATTGAACAAAATATTTATGATAATAACTTTTTTGTATTTCCGTTGGTTGCAAACGGAGAAGTAATAGGGTTGATGTCGTTTGAAACGGAAGTTGAAAATTTTTCCAAAAATTTACTTTTTATAATGAATATTACATCTAAATTATTATCCGGCGCAATTATGAATTATCTTTTAAATGACCAAATGGAAGTAAGTTTAAATTTTTACAAAGCGATGAAAGATATTGCCAAAATTATAGAAAGCCAATATGAATTATCGTATATAATTCCGCTTATAGGCGAAATGATAGACAGATTTATGACTTCACATTTGATTTATATTTTTATATATAAAGATAATCGATATAATCTTGTTTGGCCAAATGCTTGTAAAGAAGAAAAAGTTTATGAATTATTATCTAAAATAAATTTAAATATGGATTATATAATTTCTGATAATTCAAAAATCGGAATTTTCCCGCTAACAAATGAAGATAAAATATTAGGCGCAATAGTTGCATATAGTAATATTGATAATTTATTGCCAAAAGATGTAGATTATTTACTTCAATTAACAAGACAATCAGGGCTAACAATACATCGTGCAAATGTTTATGCGGAAGTTTTAAAATATGCTACTTTAGACGCTTTGACAGGTTTGAACAACAGACGTCAATTAGAAATTCGTTTAAAGCAAGAAGTTGCAAACACAAAAAGGAATAATACTCCGCTTTGTGTAATGATGTTAGATGTTGATTATTTTAAAAAGGTAAATGATACTTATGGACATGTTGCGGGTGATTGCGTTTTAAAACAAGTAGCCGGCATAATATCTAAAGAAATAAGAGAATACGATATAGCTTGCAGATACGGCGGAGAAGAATTTTTCATAATCTTGCCTCAAACAAATATAAAAGAAGCAGGATTTGTTGCTCAACGTTTGAGAAAAGTAATAGAAGAAACGAAAATGGATATTGAAGATGCCAAAGTTGATGGATTTTCTTATTTAAAGATTACAGTTAGTATCGGAGTTTGTGCATATAATAAAGATATGGATGTAAATGCTTTTTCGCATTGTGCGGATAAAGCATTATATGAAGCAAAAACAACGGGACGAAACAGAGTTATTATTGTACAATAATAGTAATAGTGGAAATGAAACAGATAAATTATGAAAAAATCTAAAATTTTAATAGCAGGTATAGCAATATTTTTATCATGTTTAGTTGCAATTCTGGTATATAATGACAAAATAGAAAAAAATTCACCAATATATTACAAACAAGGCGTTTTGTTTTATAACAAAGGTGATTATTCTAATGCTTATTATAATTTTAATAAAATAAGATGGATTAGTCCTCTTTATACAATGGCGCTTTTTAAACAAGCGAAGTCAGCGCAAAAAATAGGTGATTATTCAACTGCTGCCGATAAATATAAATTGTTTTTAGAACGTGAGCCAAATTCTATTTTTTCAAAATCGGCAAGATATAATTTGGCAAAATGTTATTATCATTTAAAAAAATATACGGAAGCAAAAAAATTTTTTGAACAATCGAAAGAAAAGAATAATAATATCAATTCTGTTGAAGATTATTATTTGGGAATGTTAAACAAAAATTCTGATGAATTAAAAGCAAATGAATATTTTATTAATTATCTTACTTCTGATTCTTCAATTGATAAAAATTATGAAATAGCGGCAATAGATGAATTTACATCTTTAAAAAAAGAGATGGATAAAACAGAAATAAAAATGGTCGGAGAAATATATTTAAAAAATAACCAATATAAAAAAGCTTTGACTTATTTATCGAAATTACCTTTAGAAGACAGTTGGGATAATTTGGTTTTGGCAAATCATTATGCCGGAAATAAATTAATTGCAAAAACACTTATAGAACAAGGATTGG
>CAZGRH010000023.1:0-9704 GCA_964527005.1 uncultured Muribaculaceae bacterium
GCATAATTATTCATATATTTAAAAAAGTTATTTCTAATTTCAATTGCAGCTTCATCAGAAATATGAGTATCTTTATAATTTGAATTTAGTTCAATATTGTCCATAATCAAAACAGGCGCAGAGTTTTTATTCGTCATAAAGACTCTGGACATTCCGACAACATTACCTGTTTCATTAAATAATTCAACAATATTAAAAGATGTATTTAGCAAATAAATCGGAATAGCATTACCGTTACCCTCTCCGATTGCAGTACAACAACTTGTTTTATTTCCTATGAATAAATCTTCTTGCGGGTTTCTATCCCACATCTTAATTGTCATTTTTTCACCGTTTAAATCGAATTTAACATCATCAATATTAGGATTTAACCATTGTTCATAATCAATTCCGTTTTCTGTAAACAAATTTTTCGTTCTTTTATTTGTTTGACCGTAAATATTTTTTTCATCATTTATAAATTTGGAAAAATCATTTAATGCAGATTCTTTTATTACTGTTTTTAATTTGTCTTTTTCAAAAATTGCCGTTTCAATTTCATCTGTCATTTTATTTGTAAAAATGTCATTATTTTTTAAAGTCAAATACGAAAATTCTTCATTAAAATTTAATTTTTCCGTCGGAATTTTTGATAATTCATTTTCAGTTATTCCTACGGATTTTAATATTTCTTTTTGAATAGCTAATTTCGCATCTTTTAAATTTACAATTCCTTTTTTTTGCATTTGTTTTAATATTGCCGTATTAATATTTGATTTTTGAAATATTTCAACAATTTGACATAATTGAATTTTTTCTTTTGCGGTTAAATCTCTTGTATTTTTTTCTTGTAACTCTTTTAATTGATTTGTGTCTAGCGATTTTCCGTTTTTGATTTTTCTTTCAATGAATTTATTTTTTTCTTCTTTTGTATATTTTGTTTTACATTTTTGAGTAAGATTAAATAATAATTCACAATTTTCATCATTTAATTCGTTTAAATCCGCTAAAGCATTTGAAAATTTAGAAGTTCTTTGATCCATTAATTGATTTAAAGTATCAGAATCCACATATTTTAATGCATGAGCAATTTCCCCCATTTGTGTTGAGAAAAATTTATTAATTTCTTCTTGCTGTTTTTGCATTTCATCCTCCGATAAAGTCGGATATTTGCCATTTATTTTTGTTGTATATTTTATATCAATATTGCTTAAATATTGGTTGGGAGTATCCATTGCCAATTTATAAGAAGAAGTTGCCAACTTTTTAATTGAATTTATAAATTCGTTTTCATTTAATTTACAATTTAAAAGCGACTTTTTTGTTTCAAAAGACATTTTTTCCGAATTTAAGAGAGAATACAACTGATTTTGGTATTTTCCTTGCGTTGCCTTTTTGATTTTTTCATTATAAGTATCGGAATTTAAAAAATTTCGCATTGCATTTGGTTTTAAGTTAATTTGTGATATTAATTCCGTATATGCCTCAATATCATTTCCTGTTTCAATCGCTTCATTTAAATCTATACCGTTTTCAAGCAATTCAATAATTCTGTCAATTGTACCAATATCTTTACAGTTCATAATATCTGTAATATCTGCGGTTTTAATTCCGCCTAACGACAATCTTATTATTTGTTTTTGAAAACTTTCGTTATAACCAACAAATTCAATAGCAGCAATAGGTCTGATTCCGTTTTTAACATATTCCTGATATTGTAAAAATTCTTTTTCATCATAATTTGTAAGTTTTAATGCTATTGCATGGTCTTTTACCTGTTCGATTAATTTTTCGTATTTTTTATATTTTATTTCATTTAAATCGGACAAATCACGTGCTTGTTCTTTGCTTTTTCCTATTACCAATAAATTTTTATATTTTGAATATCTGTTATCATCATATTCTGAAACTTTTATTGCATTCCAAGCCGCTTCACCTTGTTCTATTTCATTTAAACAAATTTTATATTGTTTGTCATCAAACTGCGAAATATCTGCTGCATAATAAGCACTGACATTTTTGTCCAATAAATCACAAGCTCTTTTATATTTATCATCATCTAAATCAGCAATAACTTTAGCCGAATATGAATCCGCATTTTTATCCAATAAATCACAAGCCCTTTGATATTTTTTATCGTCTAAAGCTGCAATAGAAACGGCAAGACAAGAATCAACATCTTTATTTAAAATATTGAGTGTTCTTTGATATTTTTTTTCATCTAATTCTAAAATTTCTTTTATAAAATAAGTTGTAACTCTTCTTTCCAACAAATCAATTATTTTTTCAAATTTTGCACTGTCATAATTAATAAATTCATCTATATATTTATCTTTACAATTTTGTTTTTTTAAAATTTGAATTTTTTCTTCAACAGTATATTCTTTTTTTGTTTTATTTTCATTATATAAATCCGCTTTTGCCGATTTAAAATAAAGAAAATAAGGTTTTGGATATATACCCGATTCCGTATAATTCTTAATTTGATTGTCTGCCGTTAAAATTTGTTTTTTCGGTTTATTTATTATATTTATTTTTTGTGAATTTATAGGAAAAATTTTCATAACAATGCTTTCTTGCTTTATAAACACTTAATCAATTATTTTATTGCTTAAATTATTTTTTTTATGAAGAAATTTAAATTTATTTATTATTTTTACAAATTCTCCTATCGAATTAAGATAAAAATATCGATAATATACAAAAGAATAGTGTATAATTTTTTCAAGAACGGAGAAAAAATATGAAAAAAATATTTATTAGTTTAATAATCATATTCATCGGATTAACAGCAAATGCTTCCGAAACAACTTTTCATAAATTAAATAACGGTCATAGCGTCATTATAAAAGAAGTAAAAGATAATCCGATTGTAATTATTGATACTTGGGTAAAAACAGGGTCAATTAATGAAACTGATGAAAATAACGGAGTTGCACATTTTTTGGAACATTTATTTTTCAAAGGTACGGAAAAATATCCTGCAAGAGAATTTGACACAATATTAGAATCTAAAGGCGCAATAACGAATGCGGCAACGAGTAAAGATTACACGCATTATTATATTTTAATACCGTCAAAATATTTTGATTTGGCACTCGATTTGCACTCCGATATGCTTTCTAATCCTTTAATTCTGAGAAAGGAACTTGAAAAAGAAAGAAAAGTCGTATTGGAAGAAATTTCAAAAAATAATGATAAACCAACTACAATCTTATATAAAAATATGATTAAAGGTTTTTATAAGGTTCATCCGTACAAAAGAGATGTAATAGGAACAAAAGAAGTCATAGAAACAATATCAAGAGAACAAATTTTTGATTTTTATAATAAATGGTACACTCCGAATAATATGACAACCGTAATTGTCGGGGATGTTGATTCTCAAAAAGTTTTAGAACAAATTGCCAAAAAATTTAATAAACAATCAAATATGAAGATAAGCAAACAAATTGTTTATAAAAAAGACAAAAAACCTGTTCAAAAAATTGAGAATATTGAAAATTTAAATGTACAAACCGCATATATATTACTGGGGTACAAAGGTTGTTATCCTGTTTCAAATAAAGATTCTTATGCGCTTGATATACTTGCAACTATCTTAGGCGACGGAAAATCTTCCCGATTATATAAAGAACTAAAAGAACATAAACAAATTGTTCATTCGATTTCTGCCGTTCATTCTTCAATGAAAGATGATTCTATTTTTTACATTTCAGCAAATTATGCAACAGATGATGTTGAAAAAATTAAAAATTCAATTTTCGCCGAAATTGAAAAAATAAAGAAAAATGAAATACCTGAAGAAGAAATTCAAAAAGCAAAAAATATAATCGAACGAGATACGTTTTATGCTCGAGAATCTATTTCAAATATAGCTGAAGAATTAGGGTATATTTCAACAATTACGGGCAATATTTCATATTATGATAATTATTTGGACAATATAAATAAAGTTAGCGCTAAAGATTTACAACGAGTAGCGAAAGATTATTTTGACAATAATTCGGTAGTTATTTCAATTATTGAACCTTTAAATAAAGAAATCAAAGAAAAAACTACGCAAAAAATAAAAGAACATCATAAAACAAATTTAATAAGTAAAAATAAAAACACATTTAAATATTCTCTTGAAAACGGTGCAAATTTAATAATTACAAAAAATCAGGCAAATGATATAGTTGCATTGGAAATAAGTATAATAGGCGGGAACAATCTTGAAAACAAAGCAGGAACAGGTTCTATTGTTGCGGATGTAATGCAAAAAGGCACATCAGAATATACGAAACAAGAATTTTCTCAAATTTTGGAAGAAAACGGAATAAGATTAGCAACTGAACAAAAAGGTGATTTTTTCACAATTTCCGCTAAATTTACCAAAAATCAAAAAGAATTGGTTTTTAATATCCTTTCGGAAATTATTAATAATGCTAAATTAGACACTACCGAAATTGAAAAAGTTAAAAAAGATAAGTTAGTTTCATTTAAAACAATGAAAAATTATCCCGAAACATTGGCTTTTGATGAATTTAAAACAGCATTATGGCAAGGAACTCCTTACGGTAATACCGCAAAAATTCTTGAAAAAACAATTCCGTCAATTGAACCGAAAGATATTCAAACATATTATAAAAATCTTTTTTCTCCACAAAATACAATAATTACAATTAACGGAAATGTAGACGAAAAAGAATATATTGATTATTTTTCACAAGTTTTTAAAGAGAACAATAACAAAAAAATAAATCTTGATAATTACTCTTCAAAATTTAAACCTTTACGAGAAAACAAAATTGTAAAAATTGACAAAAATTCAAACGCTACTTGGCTTTTATACGGTTGGCTTACGGACGGAAATAAAAACACAAAAGATTGGGCGACACTTCAAGTTATAGATGCATTATTGGGTTCGGGCATGAGTTCTCGATTATTTGTAAATCTAAGAGATGAACAAGGTTTGGCATATCAAGTCGGCTCTTCATATAGTGCTGCTTATAATAACGGGGTATTTGCAATTTATATTGCAACAAATCCTCAATCGGTACTTCAAGCTAAAAACGGAATTTTTAGCGAAATTAACAAATTAAAAAAAGAATTTATTACGGAAAAAGAATTATCGGAAGCAAAAGATAAATTAATCGGTAATTTTGTTTTATCTTTGGAAACAAATATGGACAAAGCTGCGATGGTAAATTCTTTTGAAGTATATAATAAAGGATATGATTTTATTGAAAAATATCCTGACTTAATAAATTCTGTTACGATTCAAGACATTATAAAAACCGCAAATAAATACTTTAATTCTCCCTATGTTTTCACTGTATTAGGAAATAAAGAATCAATTGATAAATTATAATGAAATTAAATTATCTTTTAAATTACTTGTAAAATATTAAAAAATATTGTTTAATTGAAGTATCATTACAGAATGAGAGTAAGTGTTGTGCCAAAAAATCGACATAATAAAATATTAGTTCATAACAGAAAATTTTTTAAATCCAAATTTGCAAGTAATATTGCATTAATGGTTATACTGGTGTTGGTTTTAATGGTCGCAAGTATTGAGTTTTGCGTTATTGCGTATTCAAAACATACAATAACAGGTTTACAAAATAATTTAGTTGCCGATTTTATTTCCGATTTGCAAGTTTTTAGAAACGATGTTGTTTACAATAATGAAAACATTACAAATTTGCCTGATGATATAAATGCAATAATGACAAAGAATTATAAAGTTAAATATATGGTCATTACAGATGAAAATATGTCAGAATTACATTCAACTTTACCTGAGGGATCTTCATATATATACTTAAATCCAAATAATCCGGCTTCGTTTAAATTAAAACACAGTCCCGATATTGATATAAATAACAATACTGAACTCATTTATATAAAACAAGGCAAGTATAATATATACTTCGGCATATCAAAAAGCATTTTTGTGGAAGAATTCATTAATGACGTATTTTCTTTTATATCTATATTTTTTGTAATGTTTCTTGTTATTACAATTTGGGTAGGACATTTATTATCAAATAATATTACAAAACCGTTAGAAAAAATCGAAAATTCGTTTTCAAAACTGGCGAATGGCGATATGTCCGTCCGACTTGATTTTACGGCATTTAGAGAACTTAATAATTTAATATTGTCTTATAATATGATGGTTAGCACATTGCAACGATTATATTCAACATTGGAACAAAAAGTACAGATGAGAACAATTGCCCTTGAAAATGCAAATAAAGAATTAAAAAACACACAAGCAATTATGGTACATTCCGAGAAAATGAAATCTTTAGGTGAACTTGTTGCGGGCATAATGCACGAAATTAACAATCCTATTAATTTTATATACGGAAATTTGTCGCATTTAGATAATTATTCTAAAGATTTAATGAACATAATTGAAAAATATGATGAATATGTTTCATCTTTAACAGACGATGAAAAAGAACAAATCAACAATTTAAAAGAAAAAATTGATTATGATTTTATAAAATCAGACTTGCCTGATTTAATTAAAAGTTGCAAAGAAGGTGCAGACAGAGCAAAAAATATTATTCGGGATTTAAAAAGTTTTTCAAGAATGGAAGAAGCAGCTATTACCGATGTGGATTTGGTTTCTGCAATTGATACAACTTTAAATATTCTACATAACAAAATCAAGCATAAAGCAACCGTTCATAAAGAATACATTGATATAATACCGAAAATAGAGGGTTATGGCGGTCAATTAAATCAAGTATTTATGAATATTTTAGACAATGCGGTCGGAGCAATAAAAGAACAGGGCGATATTTGGATAAGGATAAAGCACAGTTCTGATATGAAAAGTATAATCATTGAATTTGAAGATAACGGTATAGGTATGAATGAAGATGTTGCCGCAAAAATTTTTGACCCGTTCTTTACAACAAAACCCGTTGGTCAAGGTACCGGATTAGGAATGTCAATAACACATAAAATTATAAAAAGCCATAACGGAGATATACAAGTTTCTTCAAAACCGAATGTCGGAACAAAATTTACAATTACATTACCGATAAAACAACAAAAGCAAGAAGAAGTTTTATTTAAGGCTGAAGATGAAAGAGGAGTTTAATGGGAAAATATAAATTATTATTAGTTGACGACGAACCTGATAACTTGGCTTTATTATACAGAACATTAAGAGGAAATTATAATATTGTAAAAACCACTTCTCCCTTAGAAGCTTTAGAATTACTAAAAAAAGAATATTTCCACTGTATATTATCAGACCATAAAATGCCGGAGATGGACGGTGTGGAATTTTTAAAAAGATCATTTGCCATATCTCCGAGTACAATGCGATTATTAGTTACCGCATATACTGATGCAGGCATTTTGATTGATGCAATTAACTATGCACAAATATACAGATACATAAAAAAACCATACAATCCTGATGAATTATTATTAATAGTTCAAAATGCAATGGAATATTGGCAATTAAAAGATGACAATACAAATTTAATATCAGACTTAAAAGATTTATTTGCAGGTACGGTTACCGCAATTGTGGAAGCTTTGGATGCAAAAGATTCATATACATTGGGAAGAAGCAAAAGAGTCACATTTTATTCCGTGAAAATAGCAAAAGCTCTATATTTAAATGAAGCAACAGTCTGCAAAATTGAACTTGCAGGACTTTTACACGATATTGGAATGATTGGCGTTTCTGATGATATACTTTCAAAAGTTGAAAAATTAACGACGGAAGAATATTCCGAAATAAAACAACACGTCGGATTTAGTATTAAAATTTTAGATGATATTAAACAATTAAAAGATGTTGTAGAAATAATAAAATATCATCACGAACATTATGACGGAAACGGCTATCCTTACGGCAAATCTAAAGACGATATTCCGATTGGTTCAAGAATAATTGCAGTTGCTGACGCATTTGACAGCATGATTACTCCTAAAATTTATCGTCAACAAGTAACTCCAAACGAAGCAATAAAAAGAATAAAAGAAGAAAGCGGAAAACAATTCGACCCTGCAGTTGTTGAAACTTTCGAAAGTATTTTAGTTTCAACTTTAAAAGAATTAAAAGAATACGAAAGAAAAGAATATAATATTACAAACGATAAAAACAATTAAATGAACATCTTCATTTAACAGAAATAAAACTTTGTGCTAATATGAAAAAGTAAAATATTAGTGGAAGGTAATTATTATATGAGAATGTCGCAATTGTTTGTACAAACATTAAGAGAATTTCCCTCTGATGCTGAAGTAATGAGTCATAAGCTTTTAGTCAGAGCCGGTTATATAAGAAAACTTACAAACGGTGTTTACAATTATTTACCGTTAATGTGGCGAGTTTTAAAGAAAATTGAAAATATTGTTCGTGAAGAAATGGATTCTGCAGGCGCACAAGAGCTATTAATGCCATTTGTACAACCCGCCGAATTATGGACAGAATCAGGAAGATGGGGTGCATACGGCAAAGAACTTATGCGTCTTAAAGACAGACACGGACGTGAAATGTGTCTTGGCCCCACACATGAAGAAGTTATTACTTCCGTTGCCCGTGAAGGTATCCGCTCATATAAACAATTACCTGTTAATTTATATCAAATTCAATCTAAATTTCGTGATGAAATCAGACCTCGTTTCGGCTTATTAAGAGGACGTGAATTTATTATGAAAGATGCTTACAGTTTTGATGTTGATGAAGCAGGATTGGATAAATCTTATGAAATTATGGCACAAGCGTATAGAAATATTTTTGAACGTTGCGGGCTTGAAACCAAAATGGTTCAATCCGATTCAGGTGCAATAGGCGGAAGTGTTTCTCATGAATTTATGGTATTGGTAAATGAAGAAACAGAAAACAATGCCGGAGAAAATGATGTATTTTATTGTACAAAATGCGGATATAGCGCAAATTCAAATCATGCAATTTCTGTTTTAAATTCGGTTGAAACTGACGGAAAATTTGAAAAATCCGAAATAGTTGACACCCCAAATACACATTCAATTGAAGAATTGGCTAATTATTTAAATGTGCCGTCAACAGTAATTTGTAAGTCATTAATTTACGTAGTTGATGACAAGTTTGTTGTTGCTTTAATTCGTGGTGACAGAACTATTGAAGAAACAAAATTAATGAATGTTTTTGGCGGTAATGACATCAGAATTGCAAGAAATGATGAAATTGAAGAAATAATGAAAAACAGTAATTTAAATGCAGTTGCCGGTTTTATTGGTCCAAAAGGATTAAAAGGTGTTGAAATTGTTGCAGATGAAACAGTAAAAGATTTGAAAAACTTTATAATCGGTTGCAATCAAAATGATAAACATTTAATTGGTGCAAATTGGGGAATTGATATCGAACTTCCGACACGAATTGTTGATATCAGATTAGTTCAAGAAAATGATAAATGTGTTGAATGCGGTGCCGAATTAAAAGTTACAAAAGGTATTGAAGTTGGCAATATATTCAAATTAGGAACAAAATATTCAAAAGCAATGAATGCAACATTTACCGATAAAGACGGAAAAGAAAAACCATTTATTATGGGTTGTTACGGTATTGGTATTTCCAGAACCGCTGCTGCTGCCGTTGAAAGACATCATGATGAGTTTGGCATAAAATGGCCTATCTCAATTGCACCTTATACTGTAATAATTGTTCCTGTCAGCAATCGGGACGAAACACAAATGAAAGTTGCGGAAGAAATGTATTC
>CAZGRH010000023.1:9804-14382 GCA_964527005.1 uncultured Muribaculaceae bacterium
TTCCTGTCAGCAATCGGGACGAAACACAAATGAAAGTTGCGGAAGAAATGTATTCGAAATTCCTTAAAGCGGGTATTGAAGTTATAATTGATGACCGTGACGAAAGAGCGGGAGTAAAGCTTAAAGATGCAGATTTAATCGGTATTCCTTATCGTATAACTGTCGGAAAAACAATAAAAGACGGTTTGGTTGAATTTAAAATACGTTCAACAAATCAAACAGAAACAATTACTCCTGATGAAGCAGAAAGAAGAATTTTAAATTTATTTAAATAAAATTTTAAATAAATCTTTAACGCCGTAAATATCTTGTTGTATATGCAATTTGATATTTGCGGTTTTTTCTACATCATCAACCGTAAGCCCGTCCAAAAATTCCGTGGTATAAGATCTTAAAACAATAGACGGAATAATTACATCTTTATAACTTTTATTTTTTAATTGATTAATTAAATCTTGTCCTGTAATTAATCCTGCAACATTTATATCTTTTCCCCAAAAATCACTTTTAATCGGAATTACTTGTAATTTTAGATTTTTAATTTTATTTAATTCTTTTTCAAAAATCGAAAATGCAACGTATGCACTTTGCGAACAAGCAATAGTATACTTTTTTATGCTTTTTAATTCTGACGGAGCTTTTTTTATTCTTTTATTAAAATCATCAATTAAACATCTTAAAGAACCAACTCCATCTTCAATTTGAGCATAACCGTTATAATATTTTTTATTCGGGAATTCTTTTTGCGCAATTAAAAAGAATTCATCGGAAACATTTGCAATGTTTTTTTTAATTTTTTTATTAAAGTTATCAACAATATCAATTGTTTCGAGTGCAACTTCTTTTGAAACTTGTGTAATTTTTTCTTTTCTGAATTTTGTAATTCCAACCGGAACTATAGCTATAGAATTAAGTATTGATTTATATTTCCACAAATCATTTAAAGTTCTTTCTAACTCTTTTCCTGCATTATAATCCGGACATAAAACAATTTGTGTATTAATCGGAATATCATTTTCTTTTAAGAAGTCCAATTCACGCATTAAATTTGCTGCATTTTTATTTCTTAACATTTTTGCTCTTAATTCGGGATTTGTTGTATGTACCGAAACAAATAAAGGTCCTAAATGTTGATTTGCTATTCTTTCTTTATCTTTTTTTGTAAGATTTGTAAGCGTTACATAAGTTCCTTGTAAATAAGAAAGTCTATAATCATCATCTTTTATGTAAAGTGACGGTCGAAGTCCTTTGGGTTGTTGATCAACAAAACAAAAAATGCAATTATTTGCACAAGGTTTTATACGGTCAAAAATAGCAGATTCAAAAACAAACCCCAAATCATCTTCAAAATCTTTTTCTATTTCATATTCTTCAATTTCTCCGTTTGGTTTTTTTATTTCAAAACACAGTTCTTCATTCATAACCGCATATTGATAATCTATATAATCACGAAGTTTATTTCCATTAATACTTACCAATTCGGAATTTACAGGTATTTCCAATTCTTGTGCAATTGAACCATCTAATATTGAAGAAATTATTGCACTCATTTTAAACCTTTAATTTATTTAAATATGATTTTAAATTTTCAGATTCATTTATCGTCATATTAAGCATTTCTTTTTGAAAATAATCAAAATCCGCAAATTCATCATTTAATCTGTTTTTAATTTCATAAACAAACAAGTCAAGTTTTTTTGTATATTCTTCCACAAATTGTTTTTTTTCTTCTGCATTAAGCATACTCATTGTTCCTAATCTTGCAAGAAATTGTGTATGGAACAATGATGGATTTTCACTTAATGAATTAAAAAAATAATTTTTAAATACTTTTAATCCGTTTTTTGAAATTCCAAAATAAGAAGATTTTCTGCCGCCTGCAGAAATTCGTTCTGTCAAAATAAGGGCATCTTCTTTTAATAATCTTTGCAACGCAGGATAAATTGTCCCTATACTCGGAATTGTAAAAGTTCCAAAAGTATCAATAATATCTTTTCTTATTGTATAAATTGTTTTATCACGTTTATGTACTGTATATAAAATTAAAAGCTCAATCATACCTATTTTATAACACAAACTTTTTTAATATTCCAAAAGTTTACAAATCCTTAAAGTTTGCGGTGCAAAATACTATATTATTAAAATTTTGAATTTTTCTGCAAGTTGATAAATTATTATTTTGCGGAAATGTTTTAAAAACGAATATTGCATTATTTACAAATTCTTTGTCATCTGTTACATCCGACTGTTTTTGTACACTTCTTGAAAAATAAAATGATGATAAAACCATTTTCTTTTTATTCGCCCAATATGCCAGTTCGTATAATTCGTTATAATTATGAATTTTATCCGAATAAATATATTTTTTGCCTTTTGCCAATTCATTTAACTCTTTATTATTAAGTAAAACAGACGAATATTTATACCTTGTGTTATATAAATTATGTTTTTTTATTAAATAACCGGATAAATCATATATTTGCAAACAAATTGCAAAAAAAACCATTATTGCGATTTTTCGATTTGATACTGATTTCGACAACAACCAAACAATTGCGGTTATAATCATATAATTTGCCATGAAAATAAAACGGTCATTTGCTCTAAACATTTGCATAATATTTTCAAGAAAAATTGGTAATTTTATTTTACAGATAATTATTTGATTAAATGCAATTACAGGAATAGCCGATAAAATTATTGATATAAATAACAAAATAAAGAAGAAAATCAATATTTGCCTATGTCTTATTATTTCTTCTTTTGCTTTTTTTAAATTAAAGAAAAAACAAAAAATTGCAACCACTGATAATATAATTACACCAAAGCCTAAATATCCGTAATTATAACTGTCTTTTATATCAGAAAGTCGGTTTAAAATGACAGAAGTATGATAAGGATTAAAAAGCGAATTTAAATTTGCATTATAAGTGCCGAACCCCCAACCGATAGCTTCAATTTTAGTGTTAAAAACACCAAAAATCCAAAAAGAAAATATAGCACTTATGCAAAATGAAACAAAAGAAGCAAAACTGTAAAAAAATCTTTTAAACACATTTTTTATATTTGAATTTAAAAAATTATAAAAACAAAGAAATAAATTCACTAATCCGTTATAAGCAACTATATAAGAATGAATTCCTCCGCTTAAAAATCCTAACATTCCCCATAGTGAAATTAATTTTATTTTATTATTTTTTAAATCATCGTTATACACACATAAACATATAGCAAATAATATCAACCAATGACTTGCAACTGCAGTTTGCCAAAACATTTTATCTATCATCGGCGGAACAATTATAAACAAAAGGCTGCAAAATAATGCAATCGGTTTTCTATTTATAAATTTTTTTGATATTAAATACCCGAATACTCCATGCAACATAAAACAAATTAATCCGTAAATACCAAAAAATTGACAATCTTTTGTTACATTAAATACAGTTGTAAAAACTTTAAAAATAACCGTAGCTAAAGGTACTGTATCCAAAAAGAATACTGAAGCACTATTCGGATAAGAAAGAGAATTAAACATCCCGAATGGAAAAGTCCAAGGTGAATTTTTAAAGAATAGCCGTCCCAAATAATGTTGCGAAAAATCAGTTCCCTCCCTCAATGTCCAGTTTGTATAAAACGGATTTAAAATTGCGATTCCGTAAATTAAAACAAATACTATAGCACCTAATATTAATGAGAAATAAATATATAAATTATCCGTTTTTAATAATCTTCGCATACCTATAACTTATAACACGAATTTTATCTTTAAACAATTTAAATTTCGCTTGTTATATAAATTACTTTGTAGCATAATTAAATGATAGGTGGTTTGAAATGACTGAGTATAATTTAGTATATCTTTTAGACGGTAAAGTTTATATTAATCTGACAAACAGTTGTACAAATAACTGTGTTTTCTGTATCCGTTCGATAAAAGATGATGTGGTCGGAACTAATTTATTTTTAAATACGGAAAATGTAAAAGCTGATGATGTTATTGTTCAACTAGAGGAAGTAAAAGATAAATTGTCCGATGAAATAATATTTTGCGGCTATGGTGAACCGATGTTAAAACTTAATATAATCAAAGATGTTGCAAAATATATAAAGAATAATTATCCGAATAAAATTTTAAGAATTAATACTAACGGACATGCCAATGCTATTTATAAAAGAAATGTTCTTCCCGAATTAAAAGAATTAATAGATAAATTTTCGGTAAGTTTAAATGCCGAAAATGAAGAAATTTATAACAAAATTTCACAACCGAATATTGATAATGCTTATCAATCGGTTAAAGATTTTATAAAAGAAGCTGTAAATCAAGGTTTTGATACTACCGCAACTATCGTAACCAACTACAAAAATTATGATGTTAATGTACAAAAATGCAAAGAAATTACGAAATCATTAGGCGCAAAATTCAGAGAGCGTCCATGGATTGAAAACGGATATTAATGAAAAAAATAAAAAAGGAAAGGATTTATACATGAACATTTTGGACAAAATAATGAAACCAAAAGCAATTGCGGTTATAGGTGCATCAACAAAACCGAAAACTATCGGTTCTGAAAT
>CAZGRH010000024.1:0-14342 GCA_964527005.1 uncultured Muribaculaceae bacterium
TTTTCATAAAATATTATAATTTATTATTTATACCATAGCCAAACAATGCAAAATCGTATTTTATCGGGTCTTGCGGGTCAAATTTTTTCAAATTTTCAGTAATTTCAATAACACTTTTATATCCGTTATCACTTCCGGTTAACAATCCTAAATTACGACTTATCTTAGCAACATGCGTATCAAGCGGAATTAAAAGTTCACTTGTCGGTACAAAATCCCAAATTCCCAAATCAACATTACCTTTACGTACAAACCATCTTAACAACATATTTAAACGCTTTAATGCGCTTTTTTTCTTCGGATTTGGCAACAAATGATAAAATCCTTTAGTTATCTTATTTTTATCAGCTTTTGCATAAAAATAATCAACTACAATTTGAAACATATTCCAAACATTTCCATTCTCGTTATATGCAGATTTAAACAAACTTTCAAGCGTTTCATTTTCACTGTAAAGCGCATTTAAAATTTTAATCGTTTCAACAAAATCGCAATTTTTTGAAAACCTATAATCACAATTTCGTATATTATGAGATTTCTTATCAAAAGCTTTAACATACTCATAAGGCTTATTTTCCATCAATTTAAAAATATAATTTAATTTTTCAATAAAAATTTCCCTTTTACCGTAAGCGAACATAGAAGCGATAAAACCTGCAATTTCTATATCATTTTTAGTACTAAACTTATGAACAAATTGAATCGGGTCATTTTTTATAAAATCAACTGTTTCATATTTTAAAACATATTCATCAAGCTGAGTTTTTATCATTTACGTATACTTTCAAAATATTCTTTAATCAAATCGGCGCATTCTTTTTCCATAATCCCACCTTTAACTTCCGCATTATAATTCATTATGGTTCTCATATCGGATTTTGAACCGAAAGCTCCGTTTAATAAATCATACGCACCAAAATAAATTTTATTTATTCTCGCTTGCAAAATTGCGCTTGCACACATCGGGCAAGGTTCTAAAGTAATATACATTTCACAATCCGTTAATCGCCAATTTTTGAGCTTCTTACACGCTTTTTCAATTGCAGTAATTTCTGCATGCAAAATTGTAATTTGTTTTTTTTCTCGCTCATTTATTGCTTTTGCAATTATCTTACCATCTTTAACAATTATTGCGGCAATCGGAATATCTTTACCTGATTTTTTAGCAAGATTAATTGCTTTTTGCATAAAATCAATATTCATTATGAACCTCTTCACTATATAGCGGAAATGTTAATTTTACACAAAAAGTATTATTTGTTTCGGAAATCAAATCAACAGTCCCGTTCATAGCTTCCGTTAAACCTTTAACGATGTAAAGCCCCAAACCGGTTCCTCTTGTTGTTCTTGTCGTTTTATCATCTATTCTGATGAATTTATCAAAAAGCTTATTTAACGTATCTTGTTCTATATAATCCGCTTGATTAATTATTTCTATAATCGCATTTCCGTTCGAAACAGAAGCATTTATTTTAATTGCCGTATCCGGAAACGCATATTTATTAGCATTACCCAAAATATTTATTATTATTTGAGTAAGTCTGTCTTTATCAGCATATATCAACGGAAATTCATTAGATATATTTACTTCAATGCCTCTGTTTTCAATATTTTTTACCGAATAAATTGATTCTTCAATAATATTTAAAAGATTAACACCCTCAAAATTAATATTTAATTTTGCACCCTCTATATCAGGAATAACCAACAAATCTTCAATCATACGAGAAAGTCGTTCGGATTGTTGTTTAATTATTAACAAAGACTTATGTTTTGTCCGGTCGTCAATTTCAATATCAGTTCTTAACAATCTTGACGTATAACCCCTTATACTTGTCAGAGGAGTTCTTAATTCATGACTGACCGTATCAACTAAATTTGAACGAAATGCATCAAGTTGTTTTAACTCTCTATTTTTATTTTTCAATTGTTTATAAGAATTATTAATTTCGTTAATCATAGAATTAAACTCTTCCGAAATCAACATAATTTCACGAGGAGTAAAAATATTTTTTAACGGAGTAATATGTCTTTGATAATTACCTTTAGTTACCGCATTAACACCTTTTAATAATTGACGTAAATTAATATATAAATAATAACTGTATAAAAGAGTAATAAAAATTGTAAAAGCCGTTGCAAATAAAAATGCGGTTAAAATTTTAAAACGTGCTTTATTAATTGTCGATTCAGTAAGTTCTTCCGTAATATTAACTATTACAATTAACCCCAATTTATCCATTTTTAAATACACTCTGGGTTGGTTTTTTATTTCTCCGAACCCCGTTGCTATATTATTTACCAAATTTACAGGCAACTGTTTTATACTGTTTTGAAAATCTTCCTCGTTATAATTATGCGAAAGCATTAACTTTCCTGATTTATCAACCAAATAAATTCTTCTGTTTTTTTCATCCTCTATACTTTTAAATATGTTTTTTTCAATAATTTTAGTATTAATTTCCGCTTTTAAATATTTATCATCATTAATTTTTTCTATAATCCAAAGTTGCTTTGTTTCGGTATCAAAAATAATTCTGTCTTTTGTATTAAAATCAGTATTTTCAGACGGATGAACAATTTCAAAACTTTCAAAAACACTCGAATTTATTGCCAAATCTTTTAAATATAAATTTTGATTATATTCCGACGGTATATGTTTTATAGCCATCACGGCTTCTTCCAAACGATTTTGATCGGTTTTAACCAAAGAAAAAATATTATTTTCAATAATTTGCGCAAATACTTTTGCGCTATAACCTAATTCTTTTCTTAAAGAATGTTGACTTATATTACTTATAACAATGTAAGCAACCGCTGAAGAAATTAATACACCGATTAACGAAATTATAATTATCTGTTCAACAATTTTTAATCTTTTTAATCTCATTAATAATAATCCTAATCAGTATCATCCCCAAACGGAGTAAATTTATATCCTACATTAGTTACTGTATGTAAATATTGCGGACATTTCGGATTTTGTTCAATTTTCTGTCTTAATCCGCCGACATGAACTCTTAACATCCTTACATCATCATCAGAATTATAACCCCAAACTTCGTTTAACAACACCGCTAAAGAAACCGGATTATTGAAATGTTGCAATAAACAATAAAGAATTTCAAATTCAATAGGAGTAAGTTTTATACGTTTATTTTTTATGCCCGTTTCCAAAGAATCGGGAAATAATTCAATATCACCAACTTTTAATATTTCTTGAGAAATTATTTGATTTTTTGCGGCAGGACTGCGTCTTACCAATGCACGCACCCTTAAAAGTACTTCCTGAATATCAAACGGTTTTACAATATAGTCATCGGCACCGGAATCAAACCCTTGTGTTTTATCATTTATTGTTCCTTTTGCCGTGAGCATTAAAATAGGAATTTCGGGTTTTGATTTACGAATATTTCCGCAAACATCAAAACCGTTCATTTTCGGCATCATTACATCAAGTAAAATCAAATCATAATTATTTGTAAGTGCTTTTTGAAGCGCCTCGGCACCATCCTTTGCCGTATCCGTTTCATACCCGCTATGAGCCAAATCGAATTCCAACAATTCTCTTATTTCATCATCATCATCCGCTATTAAAAGTCTTTGTGCCACTTTGTGCCTTTCATCGTTTTTAAATTACAGTTTTATTATGACATATTATTATTTTTTTAACAATTTAAAATATGTTATTATAAACTTATGAAAAAATTTTATAAAGTCTTAGGATACACAATATTAATTTTAGGCGCAATATCAATGTTATTGCCGTTTATTTACATGTTTGCTTTGTCTTTTATGACAGATAAACAAATATTTGTCGGAAATGTCGGTTTTATTCCGAGTCCGTTTACTTTAGAAAACTATGAATTTATTATAAAAAATTCCGACATATTTAAATATTTTTATAATAGCATGTTGGTTGCAATTGCAACGACATGCGGACAAGTCATAATCTCGGCAATGGCAGGATACGCATTTGCACGTTTTGAATTTAAACACAAAGAACTTTTGTTCTTTTTAATATTAATTTCAATGATGATACCGCCGCAAGTTAATATAGTTCCGTTATTTTTTATAATGAAACAATTTAATTTAATAAATACATATTGGGCAATGATAATTCCGGGGCTATTTGGCGGATTTGGAGTATTTATGATGAGGCAATGGTTTAAATCTATGCCGAACGAAATGGAATTAGCCGCAAAAATAGACGGATGTTCCGATTTCGAGGTTTTTTCAAAAATAGCAATTCCGCTCGCAATGCCCGCACTTGCAACATTAGCTATTTTTACGTTTATAACAACGTGGAATGCTTTTATGTGGCCGTTAATTGTTGTTCATTCAGAAAGCATTAAAACATTACCAATTGCACTTGCTACATTTAAAGGCAGTTTCAGAGAAATTACGGATTGGGGTGCTTTATGTGCTTATTCATCAATATGCTCTATCCCCGTCATTGCGGTTTTTCTTGCGGGAAGAAAATACTTTATTAACGATATATTAGCAGGCGGCATTAAAGATTGAAAAACATTTTTTAAATTTTGTTAAGTTTTAATCATAAAATTCAAATTTTATAGCAAAAAATTTTCAATTTAGGTTTTATCTCATCACCGATAAAATTAAGGAGTATTTTATGATTAATCCTGTTTCTTTTTCCCAAATTGTAAAAACAAACAAAACTTTTGAAAAACAAAACAATAATATATTTCTTTCTCCCGTTAAGGATGAAATTGTACTTGAAAAAAAGAAAAATAACATTATTAATGTTCGCACTGTCGGAAATACTTCTTATGTCAGTTTTAAAGGGAAATTAAATAACCCTGAAGAACCGTCAATCCAGATGAAAGTAAGCGGAGTAACAAGACACCAAAGCGACATGTCAAACCCCGAATTTAAACCCGCTGATACAAATGTTGAAGATTTAGCAAACAGTAAATGGTACGACGGTAAACATTTAAGCTATGAAATAAAACAACTTGGAAGTAAAAACAGAATTTTACTTTATGATAAAGACTTCGGAGAATTAGGAAGAGTCCCGAGCGAAATTACCGAACCTATAATTAAATTATTAAACGAAAACAAAGGTGATTATGAATTTACTTTGTCAAATGTTGTTGCAGGCATGACAAAAGGAGCGCAAACTATAGGATTACGTGTAAATTTAATTTGCACATCAGACGATGAAAAAGTTAAAAACCAATCTAAAGATGTATTTGAAAAATTATTAAGTTCTACCGATGTTAATGTCGCCGATGCGGTAATGCATTATCAAAAAGAATCTTCTCCTGAAGAAGTACTTGAAAAAATATTTAAAGTTACAGAAGAAAAACACGGAAAGAAATCGGTTGAAGATGTTAAATCCGTTATTCACAACATCGCTAACGAAATTAATGACAAAAACAATAAAAATATTTTGTTAGTCGGTCACTGCATTCCTGACGGTGATACTTTAGGTTGCATTTTAGGAATGGAAGCCGCAATTAAATCAAACTATCCCGACAAAAATATAGATTGCGCCGTTGACGATAAACTTCCGGGTCTATATAGGGATAAATTACCAAATATTGACAAAATTAAAATGCCATACGACGAAAAAAATATCAAAAACCTTGAACAAGCAATAGAAGAAGCAAAAAAACTTCCGCAAACCGCAGAAAATTGCAACAAAATCCAAACTTATAAAAATGAAATAGCGAGATTATCAAATAAAGATAACTATTTTGATTTAAATGCGGTTCAAGGAGAAAAACATAAAGATTATGATTTGGTAATTTTAATGGATGTTCCGTCACCGTCAAGATTTACCGATGCATTTAAACCTTATCTTGAAAATGCCAAAAAAGTTATTTATATAGACCACCATCCTAACCATTTTGCTTCTTGGAATGACGCAAAAGAAGTTACCGGTTTGGATATGGAAAAAGTTGAAAAAGACAAATTATCACTAATTGTACGGGAAGTTCCCGCAGCAACGGAACTTGTTACGGTTATTGCAAAAGAAGCAGGTTTATTGGAACAACTTTTTGCAAAAATCGATAATGCAAAACAATTTGTTGCCGGTGTTGTCAGCGGCACATCCAGCGATACAAGCGCTTTCAGAAGAACTGCAAATTATTCGCCGGAAGATATTAACAGCCCCGTAAGTCAACGACCGAACTTTTTACCCGAAGGCTTATCCAAATGGCTAATTTCTAAATTAGGCAACAGAATTGACAAAAAATGGCTAAGAGAAAATATTGTTTATGATATTTCCGACAACAAAGGTGTTGATCTTCAAAGCGCAAGAGAAAAAATGGTTAACTGCGCAAAAGATGCCTGCAAAGTATATCCGGAGATAGGATTTGGCGTTGTTAGTGTATCTTATGATGATTTATGCGACATCTGGGAAAGTGCAAAAAAAGATGACAAAAATGTTACATTTGTAGATGTTCAAAACAGTTTCAAATACTCGGAAGTAATGAACTCTCTCAGAGAATCGGCAAAAATTGATAAAAACGGTGTTGCAGCTTATCAAACCGTATATGATGACGATAAAATCGCAATTTTAATATTACAAGATAAAGCCAAAGGTGAAATTACGGAAAATTCCGAAATTTCCGATACTAACGGTTTAAGATTATCTTTGCGCTCTCAAAGCGGAACAAATTATGCAGAATTGCTATCTTATATGTTTAACGGAGGGGGACACGCAAGTGCTGCCGGCGGCAGGATTGAATTTCCTAATGTTACAATTAACTCTAAAGTCGGAGTAAAAATTGACGGAAAACTTCAATCCGATCCGTATGAAATCTTGTACGCATTAAATGATAATTATGATGTCAAACATAATTCTCAAATTGCGGAAAAAGATAAAGGCGCTTTGTTACATTCCTTTGAAATAGTTGAAATGCCAAAAAACGGCTCAACCGTACAAGATTTGATTGCGGATGTCGTTAGCGCATTGCGTGCTAATTCCGACGAATAAACCATTTCTAAAATTTCATCGTTATTAAAACGATGAAATTCCCCGAAATTAACGAACAAAATTATTCAAAATACCCAAATAAGCTTAAAACAGGAATTATATTTACAAAATATCCATAAAATTGTATAATAACTCTATATTTAAGTCTGCAGATTAATGAGGGGAAAATTATGAAAGAACAAAATTATACTGATGCCGAATTTGAAGCAATGCTCGGTAAATACGATTACAGTTTTCAAAAAGGAGATTTGGTAAAAGGTGTAGTTTGTTCTTATGATTCCGTAGGAGCAATTGTTGATATTGGTGCTAAAACTGCGGCTTTTGTTCCGACAAAAGAAGCAATCGCAGATAAATCCGTATCTTTAGAAGAAACTTTAAAGAAAAACGAAGAATATGAATTTTTAATTGTTCGAGAAGAAGATGAAGACGGCAGATTTATGCTTTCTTACAAAAAAGTTGCAATGGCATACAGTTGGCAAGAATTGGAACAATTAAAAGCAAATGATGCAGTTGTAGAGGGTGAAATTCTTTCAACGGTTCGAGGTGGTATTCTTGTTGATGTTAAAGGAGTTAAAGGTTTTGTTCCGACAAGTCATTTAAAAGCAAAAACAGACATAACAATCGGAAATAAATTAGAATTAAAGATTCTTTCTATGGATTTGCAACAAGGTAACTTTATTTTATCCAACAGAAAAGTTTATTCTGACGTTAAATATGATAATAAAAAAGATATTATTGATAATTTAAAAATCGGTCAAACAGTAGAAGGTGAAGTAGTAAGAATTACGGATTTCGGCGCATTCGTAGATATTGGCGGAATAGATGCTCTATTGCCGTTATCTCAAATTTCATGGACTTGGGTTGAACATCCGTCTGATATTTTAACTACCGGAGATATGATTAAAGTCGAAGTAATTGTTATCGATACAGAAAAACAACGTGTAAGCGTAAGTTTAAAAAATTTAGAAGAAGATCCGTGGGAAAAAGCAAAAGATAAAATTAAAGACGGTGATAAAATAGAAGGAACCGTTACCAGAATTAAACACTTCGGTGCTTTCGTAGAAGTTGCCGACGGAGTAGAAGCACTATTACCAAATAATGAAATTACCGAATATCAAAAACGTAACAATGTTATTTTGGCAGTAGGTGATAAAATTCAAACAGTAATTTTGAAATTTAATCCTCAAGACAGACGTATCAGTTTAAGCATTGAAAATGAAGAAGCATAAAAAAATAATCGTATTTTCAGGTAAACAATTCTCCGGCAAAGATACCGTTGCCAAAATTGTTCTTGAAAATTTACGAACATTCAAACGAATCGGCATTGGTGATGCGATAAAAATACTCTATTCCCAAAAAACAAATCTTAGTTTAGAAGAAATAGAAAAAAACAAGTCAATTTACAGGCAAGATTTAATTGATTTAGGTGATTGGGGAAGAGCGCAAGATGCCGATTATTGGTTAAAATCAATAATTAACAATGAAGGCGACATCGTAGTTACCGATATTCGTCTACCGCACGAATTAAATTTATTTAAATCTTACAGTGCTTTTTCGGTAAGAGTTGAAGCAAACGAAGAAATAAGAGCAAAACGAGGTGTTTTATCATCCAAAAATGATTTAACAGAAACCGCATTGGATGATTTTAAGAACTGGGACTACGTTATATATAATAACGGAACTTATGACGAACTTAATAAAAATACGCAAGACTTAATAAAACATATTAAAAACTATTTTGGTGAAATTTAATATATAAATTTTCTGATTTATAAATAATTCAAATTGCAGACTTAGCCATGCCCGCTCAAAGAATGAATTATGCAAATTTCAAATGTATATTCATTATAAATAAGGAGCGTTTAATGATAAGAAACAAGAAAAAATCATTATTAAACTTACTTGCAAGAGAATGTACAAAAAAAGTCAGAATATGTACGATAAAATTTTGTGCTATCGGTTGTTTGGTTGAAGATTACGATGATGAAGACATTGTATGTTTAGAAAATGCCGATATTTTATTTACCGACGGAATACGAGAAATTGAACATCGAAACAGTATTTGCATTTGCGATGACCATATTATTGCATTTGAAGCAATAAAAGATGTACCGCCCTGTAAAAATGAAATTTAATAACAGATACTTATGACAGTATCTTTATTTTCATATAATATAAATAAATCCGACAAAAACTTGTCGGATTTTCGGATGCGATTTGCTTATTTATTCAACAAAACTGCTTTTAATATCAGGTTGTTCATTAAAATTAAATATAAAATGAGAATATCTTTCCATACGAAGTTGAAACCAACCTAACATGGTATCAGAACCATAAATTTTAATAGTACGCATTCTGTCAAAATTACGTTCTTGACGATTATATGATTCATCAATAAATGTTTGACATTTACAATTCAATTCATCAACTAAATCATAAAGTGTCTTTAGCCATGCCGGCTGAACTTGCATATCATTAACTTTGTACTCTAAAATCATAACTTTCCTGACTAGTTTTGAAAACAAAATGCTCACATAACTAGTCATATAATGCCGATTTTTAAAATTTTTTAAACGTTTTCAATAAAAAAACATTTAGAAATGTTAAGAATTTTAATTTTTTAAATTAACTTTAATAGCACAAAAGCTATGAACCGTATTCAATTTTCTTCCAAAAATTTTATATAACTCACTCACTTAAATATTTATCATCATTTGCGCCGGGGTACTTAACAACAACATTTTGTGTGCCATCTTCTAAGCATTCAAAGTCTGTTGACTCATTTGGTTCCATTACAATAATATCGCCTTTTTTATACTCAATACCGTTCATTTTAACTCTGCCTTGAGTAATTACGGTAATTTCGGTTGCAATTTTATGATAATGCTTTTTTTCATAATCACCTTTTTTATATTCTTTAACCGCAACTTCAACATCATTTGTCTTTAATAAAGTCGGTTCAAAATTCCCGACAAACCAACCTTTTATCATATTTTCAAGTTTAGCTGTTTTCATTTAAACTCCCGTTTTAATTTCTATATATTTATCCAAATCTTCAGGTGTTCCGGTTCCGTGCATTTGGGTTTTATCAATTGAATAAATTCCGAATTTTCCGCCTTTTTCAATTGCATAGTTATAAACGGGTGCTACATAAAATTCATTATTTACTCGCTCATTTCGCACAAACATATCAATTGCATTTTCAACGAAATCAGAACCTTTCTTAAAATAATAAATTCCGACTGTTGCGTGTTTTGAGATAACTTCTTTTTCTCTAATCATTGTTATTAAGCCGTTTTCATCAATTTTTGCATAAGACCATTTTTTGTCATTATCTTCAAAGCAAAGAACCGAACCATCCAAATTGCGACTATCAGAATCATTGATATAATCAGCAATATTCATATCTACAATTTGATCAGAATTTGCAATTAAAAGCGGAATATCATTATTAATTGAACGATGTGCGTGCAAAACAGTACAAGCTGCGCCCTCCGTTAATTTATCAATCAAAACAAATTCAACATTATAATTTGCCTTAATCCAATTAACCGTTTCTTGTTCATTATTGTAATGTTCTGCTCTTGCCAAAAGAATAAACTTTGCATTTGGCATATTAAGATTATCCAAAACATGGCAAATCATAGGCTTACCCAAAACATCAATAAACGGTTTCGGCTTTTTATATCCGGCTTTGGCAAATCTTGAACCTGCACCCGCCATAGGAATTATAATATTTATCATTTATTTTCTCCTTATAAATTTTTGTGATTATGCACATTTGAATAGTCATAATAATTTTTTCTATCCCAATTAATATCGGTTTTAAGCAATTTGGCAGGCATACCTGCAAATACCCCCCCCCCTTTGAAAATCGGCAAAATCCTTGCGTTCAAAGGGTTTGAGCCTTTCGTAAAAACTGCTTTAGCTGCAACTACCGAATTATCAGGAATTACCGAACCTTTTAAAATTGTTGTATTCATGCCAAGCCATACATGATTTCCAATTATTATATTCTCCCCCTTGTTTAAAGCTTTTTTATTTCCGTCAATTATTGAATGTCCGTCACTCGGCCAAATAATAACCCCAAAAGAAAACATACAATCATCGCCGATTGTAACATTTATATTCGGCTCATCGTGCATAAAAACTCGGCAATCCATACAAGAAAAATCTTTACCTATTAATAATTTTGAATTTTCTCTCATCTTATACGGTAAAACAAAACTAATAATACAATGCTTAGAATTTTGTATCTCAACAAAATTATTATCACCTAATCTTAATATACTATCAGTAAATTTTATCGGTTCATGGATTTTTACAACAGAATTTTTTCCATAAAATTCAATTGTTAAGCCTGACACGGAATTTACCTTTTTTTCCGTACCATCCGAACGAACAATAATAATTTTATTTGACGAGTCCCGTAAATATTTAACCCTAAACGCTCTGCGCATTTCTTTTGACGGCATAAAAGCGGTAAAAATTCGCACTAACAATTTATTCATACAAATTCTTTAGTCCTTTTTATGCGCCACATAATTTTCATAAGTTTGATAATTTGAAAAAGTTAAATAATCTTTTTTAGGTATTTCAAAAACTCCAATTTTTCTATTGTTTAAAATCATTTCATTAAAAGTAGCGCTAATATAATACCGTCCTTGCGTATTTACATCTTTTTCTATTATCGCAAATGCCGAATCTACAAAATCAGAACCTTTTTTAAAATAACAACATCCGGTAGAAGCAATTTTTGAAATCGGACGTTTTTCACTTGCTTGAACAACCAAATTATTTTCATCCAATAACATAGAACTATATTTCGGATGAATTGCATTAATTGTTATAATACCGCCGTCAAGATTTCTTCTTCTAAAATCATCTATCGCAGGTTGTATATCTGTTTTTATAAGTTGACTGCCATTTATCAAAAGTAATTCGTCATCATTGTTTATTTCGTCAATTGCAAATAATGCCGAACATACAGAACCTTTTGTATCACCGGCAATTTCTATAATTTTACAAGCAGGACAGAGAATTTTTATAGTATCTCCTAAAAAGTATTTGTTTTGGTCTTCTTTTCTGATAATACAGGTAATATTATCTCCCAGACTTTGCAATAATTCAATTGTTTGTTGAATTATAGGCTTATTTTGAATTTCTATCAAATATTTAGGATAACCTTTTTCACAAAAATCCTTTTCCGAGCCTGCCATCAAAATTAATATATTCATTATTTAGTGTTTCCTATTACAAAATTTGAATTTTCAATTTCTATTTCATTTATTTTATTTTTAATATTTTGATAAGTCACATCAAACACGGTTTCAACCTTTAAAAGATTCGCCCCGCTTCCGAGTGCAGCTTTAACTCCGTTAGGATTATCCTCAACAACAAGGCACTCTTCAGGTTTTATTCCCAAACGATTTATTGCGGTTATATAAATTTCGGGGTCAGGTTTTGATTTTGTTACATCTTGATTAGACAACGTAAAATCAAAATATTTTGCCAAATCAGCCTTTTCCATCATCATATCAACGGTTACCCTTACCGAATTTGAAGCAAGTGCCAATTTATAACCTTCTCTTTTTAATTTTGATAAAGCATATTGATGATTAAACATGGGCTTACATTTTAAATACACATGCTCCATTGTATAAATTTGTTTCATGTGATTTATAAATTTATGCAAACTTGCCGGCAAACCTCTTTCAACAGAAAGTATTTCCAACTTCTTTTTAGTCGGCAAACCGTCAAACGTAACCAAATGGTCATACCTTGAAATTTTGTAACCGAATAACTCCAATGCCTGATTTAAAGCTTCATAATGCCAATCTTTGGCATCAATCAAAACTCCGTCCATATCAAAAACAATTGCTTTAATTTTGCTCATTAAAAAATTTTTTCGCCTCCCGTGGATAATCAGTACAAAGCATTATCCCTGAAATATTTTTATATTTTTCCCATACACTTTTATAATCCCTTTTATGCAAATCAGGTGAAACAATGCAAACTTTTTTGTTTTTATTTAGAATTTCATTTATTTCTTTTTCTCCGAACCAATCAGAATTAAAACAATCAAGCCATACACCTTGCGCTTGTTCAAATAAAATCGACTCGGGAACAATATCGCTTTGTCCCGTAAAAACTTTTAATCCGACTTTATGCTGAACTACCATTTCCGGAATGCTCATATCAAAAGTAAAATAATTGGTATGATTATATTTTTGCAATAATCTCTTAATTTCTTCAGCTTGTCCGTCTGCTTTAATATTCAACGCCAAAGGCAAATTTTTTCCATTAAGAAGTTGTAAAAGCTCTTCAAAAGTCATTTCATTGCCTGTCGGCATGTTATGAGATATTACAATTTCTCCTTTTATATCTCTCAAATCGGTTTCTATGCCAAATCCGTTATCAAAAGCCCTTTTAAATGCTATTTTCGTATTTTTTTCTTCTTCTTTTAACCAATATCCTCTATGCGCTAAAATCATCAATTTCACTAAAAATAAACCTTTCGTTTAAAAATAAATCAGATTTTTTATATTCATTATCATTAATAAGCAGGTTTGTTGATTAATTCTTATTCGTTAATTTGTTTTCTGCAAATAAAGTATAAAAACGCACAAATTTTACCTATCTTGTAATAAATTATACCAATCAAGTAAATTAAAATCAAATATTTACCTCATTTCCCGTTCTGAATTGCCAAAATTCTTAATAAAATTAAAAGAGAGGTTTATATGAATATTAAAAATTTGTTCGGTCGCAAAATTAAAGAATATCGTAAAAAAAAGAATTTAACACAAACACAACTGGCTGAACTTGTAAATGTTGATGATAAACATATAAGTTGCATTGAAAACGGCAAAAACTTTCCGTCTGCAGATTTAATTGAAAGACTTGCAACCTCTTTAGATGTCGAGCCAAAAGATTTTTTTGAATTTTATTACCTGCAAGACTCTACAGACTTAAAAACAGATTTAATCTCAATGCTTGATAAACTAAACCAAGAAGAATTATCACTCGCATATAAATATGTGCGTACTTTTTTGTTAAAATAAGCACAAAACAATTCCGCCATTACTTTTTACCTATTTTATAAGTTTAATTTTTATTGATGTAATGATAACCGCCAAAATATAGGAATCAAAAGGCTTAAATATATGCGTTTAATTAACCTGCAAGAATTTGAAACATACAAAAGAACTACCGCATAAATGGTAGTTCTTTTATTTTCTAATGTTTAATTTTAATCTTCCCCATACAACAATGTCTGTGAACCTTTTCCGCCTTTTTCTGTAATTTCATTTATTGCAACATATTGCGGTGTTGAAGTTCTATCTGCTATTTTTAACTGAAGAACATGCACATCATG
>CAZGRH010000025.1:0-14240 GCA_964527005.1 uncultured Muribaculaceae bacterium
AAGAACACAGGGGATATAAAACAGTATGACTAGGATAGCTATAGATGCAATGGGTGGCGATAATGCGCCAAGAGCGATTGTTGAAGGTGCAGTTTGGGCGGCAATGGAATATAATATTCCCATTGAATTAGTCGGTAAAATGTATGATATTGACAGAGAATTAGACAGAATTGAACAAGAAGGCATAGTTTGTTCTGTAAATAGCGGTTTATTCCCTGCAAAAAGATTAAAAGTAGATTTAAAAAAATTAGATATTAAGAAAACACAAGCTTCTGAAGTAATCGAGATGGGTGAAGCACCTGCTCAAGCAATAAGAAAGAAAAAAAATTCGTCAATTGTTCTTTCTGTTAATGCAGTGGTATCAGGAAGCTCCGATGCGGTTGTTGCGGCAGGTTCTACTGGTGCTGCGATGGGAGCAAGCTTATTCGGAATGGGAAGATTACACGGTATTGAAAGACCGGCTATTGCAACTGTTCTTCCTACAATGAAAGGTCCGTTAGTTTTAATAGATTCAGGTGCAAATACTGATTGTACTCCAAATATGTTGTATCAATTCGGTTTAATGGGTTCTACTTATGCTAAAACTGTTTTAGGCATTGAAAATCCGAGGGTAGCACTTTTAAATATCGGAGAAGAAGCCGGAAAAGGTGATGAATTAGCAAGAGATACATATAAATTATTTGATGAAAATAAAGATTCTATGAATTTTATCGGAAATGCTGAAGGTAAAGAAATATTTTTAGGTAATGCCGATGTAATAGTTTGTGACGGTTTTGTCGGAAACGTAACATTAAAAACTATTGAAGGTGTTGCAAGAATGTTTTTCTATATGATAAAAAGAGAATTGAAAAAAGATATTATTTCAACACTTATAGGTGCTATGGTAAGACCTGTTTTAAAAGGTATTTATAAAAAAATTAACTATGAAGAATTTGGCGGCGCTTTATTGCTAGGTGTAAAAGGGATTACGGTAATTTGTCATGGCAGATCAACTGCTTATGCTATAAAAAATGCTGTAAGAGTTGCATATAATGCCGTCGAATCAGGTGTTAATAAAAATATATCTTCATTCTTCGGAGAATAAGAAAGGTAGTTTTTATGAAAAAATTTGCATTTGTTTTCGCAGGTCAAGGTAGTCAATCTCTTGGCATGGGAGTGGATTTGTATAAAAATTCTCTTGCCGCAAAAAAAGTTTTTGATACGGCAGATGAAGTTCTAGGACGAAAAATATCAGATATTTGTTTCAGCGGAACAGAAGAAGAATTAGCGAAAACAACAAATTCGCAACCATGTATCTTAACAACGGCAATAGCTGCCTATGAAGCATTTAAAGAAAAATTAAATATTGCTCCTGTTTTTACGGCTGGACATAGTCTTGGTGAATATGCCGCACTATATACGGCAGGAGTTGTTGATTTAAAAACAGTTTTATTATTAATTCAAAAACGTGCTTGCTTAATGAATGATATTGCTGAAAAATCAAACGGAGGCATGGCTGCGGTTTTGGGTTTGGATAATGATACCGTTATAAATTTAACGCACAAAAAAGATAATATATTTGTTGCAAACTTTAATTCAAATGGTCAAGTTGTAATAACTGGTGATAAACAAGCAATATTAAACAGTGTTGAAGAATTTAAAGCAGCAGGCGCAAAAAGAGTTATTCCTCTTGCTGTTTCCGGTGCATTTCATTCTCCGTACATGAAAGAAGCAGGTGAGTTGTTTTCTGATTTTCTTAAGGATTATGTGTTTAATAATGCCAACATGCCTGTTTATACAAACACGGATGCAAAGGCTACTGTTTTAGCGGATGAATTTAAAGAAAAATTACCAAAACAAATATATACATCAGTACATTGGACTCAAACAATTAATAATATCGTAAATAACGGAGTTGTTGATTTTATTGAATTCGGTTCGGGAAAAGTACTTGCGGGATTAAACAAAAAAATAAATTCAGAAATTAATACAATTAATATTTCAGATATTGATTCATTAAACAAAGCAATTGAAGAAATACGACAAAAGGAGTTAGTATAATGACAGATAATAAAGTTGCATTAATTACGGGTGCTTCCAGAGGAATCGGAAAAGCATGTGCATTGGAACTTGCAAAATCAGGTTATGATATAGCAATAACCTATGCGGGAAATGATGAAGCAGCAAACAAAACAATTTGCAAATTGGAATGTTTAGGTGTAAAAGCAAAAGCATATAAGTTTGATGTTGCTGATTTTCAAGCTTGTAACAATGCAGTTGAAGAAATTTTAAAAGAATTTACCAAAGTAGATGTTTTGGTTAATAATGCCGGAATTACACGTGACGGACTATTTATGAGAATGAGTTCCGATAATTGGAATGCGGTTATTAACACGAATTTATCAAGCGCATTTAATATGACAAATCCTTTGGTAAGATCAATGATAAAACAAAGAAGCGGTTGTATTATTAATATGTCCAGCATCGTAGGTGTTATGGGTAATGCGGGACAAGCAAATTATTCGGCAGCAAAAGCAGGTTTAATAGGATTTACAAAATCTTTGGCAAAAGAACTCGGTTCAAGAAATATCAGAGTAAATGCAATTGCTCCCGGATTTATTTTAACGGATATGACAAAAGATTTGAATAACGATGCAATTGTGGAACATATTCCGATGAAAAGATTGGGACTGCCTGAAGATATTGCCAAAACGGTAAGATTTCTTGCAGAAGACGGTGTTTATATTACAGGACAAGTTATCGGTGTTGATGGCGGTTTGATAGTATAATTGCAAAAAATTTGCAAAATTATATGTAAATAGTATAATTAAAGACATAAAGAAAAAATAATGTATTAGTTAAAAAATGAGGTAGAAAAAATGAGTGACGTTTTAGAAAGAGTTAAAAAAGTAGTTGTTGAACAATTATCAGTTGATGAAAGTGCAGTTACTCCTGAAGCAAGTTTCATTGCTGATTTAGGTGCTGACTCTTTAGATACAGTTGAATTAGTTATGGCATTCGAAGAAGAATTCGGTTGCGAAATTCCTGATGAAGAAGCAGAAAAAATTGCTACCGTTCAAGATGCCGTAACTTATATTGAAGCAAATATCTAATAGTTTGCTTTTAATTAAATACAAATTCGTATATGAGGAGATCTTGAATATTTGAGGTCTTCTCATTTTTTTAACAGATAAAAAAGGTAAAAGATATGACAAAAAGACGAGTAGTTGTAACAGGAATTGGTGTTGTTTCTCCATACGGAGCAGGTGCCGATAAATTTTGGAGTAATATTACAGACGGCAACAGCGCAATTTCAAAGATTGAAAATATGGGAGATATGACCGGACATGCCGTATTAATCGGCGGAGAAATAAAAAATTCAGTGTTTAATCCTGCTGATTATTTTGAACCGAAAGAAGCAAAAAGATTAGATAAATTTTTGCAGTATGCAATGGTTGCAGCAAGAGAAGCAGTTGAAGATTCAGGAATTAAGAATTCAGAAATTGATCCGTATAAATTCGGTGTAATAGTAGGTAGTGCTGCAGGCGGATTTAATACTATTGAAAAAAGTTTTACATCAATGATTACAAAAGGACCTACAAAATGTTCTCCGTTTACAATTCCTATGTTAATCGTAGATATGTGCGCAGGTAAAATATCAATAGAAATGGGCGCAAAAGGCATTAATAAAGCGGTTGTTACAGCTTGTGCAACTGCTGCGCACAGTATTGGTGATGCATTTAGAGCAATTCAATATGGTGAAGCAGATGCTATAATTGCAGGCGGCAGTGAGTCAACAATATGTACAATCGGTGTTGGTGCATTTACTGCAGCAAAAACACTTTCAAGAAGAAATGATGAACCGACAAAAGCTTCCAGACCTTACGATAAAGACAGAGATGGTTTTGTAATGTCCGAGGGGGCAGGTATTTTGGTTCTTGAAGAATTGGAACACGCAAAAGCTCGTGGAGCAAAAATTTATGCGGAAGTTGTCGGTTACGGACAAACTGCTGATGCGCATGATGTGGTTGCACCGCTTCCTGACGGTTCAAGTGCAGGTATGGCAATGAAAATTGCACTTAAAGACGCAGGTTTGGAACCAAAAGATGTTCAATATATAAATACGCACGGTACAAGTACTCACCTTGGTGATATTGCCGAATCAAACGCAATTGCAAATATTTTCGGAACAAAAGATGTAAATCCTAATTTGAGAGTTTCTTCTACAAAATCATCAACAGGTCACATGCTTGGTGCTTCCGGTGCAATAGAATCAATTGCTTGTATTAAAGCAATTACTGACGGTATTGTTCCTCCGACAATTAATTTGGAAAATCAAGATGAAGAAGTTGCAAATTTAAATTATGTACCGAATAAAGCTGAAAAAGTTGATGTTAATGTAGCACTTACAAATTCTTTCGGTTTCGGCGGTCATAATGCGGTTCTAATCTTTAAAAAATATAATTAGTTAATTAAATGTATATATTTTTTAAATCCTTCGGTTATAAATCGGAGGATTTTTTTGTTACAAAAATTAATATTTTTTGTCAAAAATGTCAATTTAAAAAAAACAAAATACTTTATTTTAATATCAAGTACAAAAAGATATTAGGAGGATATTATGACATCAATAGGAACGACATCAACGGTTGATTATTCGGAACTATACAAATATTATCAATCACAAAATAATTCAACGAATCCGTTTGCAGATGTAATTAGTGCAAATCAAAACGGAAATACGTATATTGTAAAATCAACATCAAATAATGATGAAGTAGTTTTATCAAGTCAAGAAACAAATAATACCACTGCAGAAGATAAAAGTGATGATGGTAAAATCGGACTTTGGGAGGCAGTTAAAAATATGGGAAAAGGTGTTTGTAAAAGCATTTGTTCCGGTATAAAAGGTATGTTTACAAATAAAGAAGGAAA
The DNA here is from genome assembly GCA_964527005.1 of uncultured Muribaculaceae bacterium. Taxonomy (GTDB): domain Bacteria; phylum Cyanobacteriota; class Vampirovibrionia; order Gastranaerophilales; family Gastranaerophilaceae; genus Avigastranaerophilus. Next base: position 4,915 of record CAZGRH010000025.1, read on the forward strand.
ATTTTCCGTCGGTAAAACATTATTAACTGCGACTGCTACGGCGGCGTGTATCGCATTCCCCGCAGTCGGATTGGTTGCTTGCGGTATCGGAGCGGTAATGGGCGGTGTTCAACTTGGTAAAGGGGTTGTTAACGTTGTAAAAGCCGATACTGATGCTGAAGCTGAACAAGCTTGGCAAGATATAGGCGGAGGTTCATTTACGGTTGCAAGTTCGCTTGTAGGTGCAAAAGCAAGTGTAAAAGCAGTAAAAAGTTCATCGACGGCAGGATTATCAGGTTTGGATGATGCGGCGGCTGCAATTGCAAAAGCAGACGGAAAAACAAGTGCGTTAAGTCAGCTTGACGATAGTGCAAACTTAGCCCAAAAGGGAATTGCTTTAGCTAAAGATATGCGGTCATCAACTGCAAATAGAGGTGCTGCAATCAAAGATACGGCTATATCGCTAGGTAAGTACGCTAAGTCACAAAAAGCTGAAAAATCAGTAACAAAAGCAATGAATAAAGCCGAAAAGAAACCGACTCAAGCCAATTTTGATAAAGCGCAAGAAAAAATTAATGCGGCAAGTGAAGCTTTTGATGATTACTATAATTCAAACGGTTATGATACTGCTAAAGACATAGTAAATACAAAAAATGAAATAAAAACGAACATAACCGAAAAAATAAAAAGTAAATTCCAAAAGAATAAGACTGCTGACACTACAACTTCTACCGTAGCGGAAACGGCGACAAATCGGGCAGAAAGTGCAGAAAACGCAACTAAAGTAAAACTATCGGAAAAAATTAAAACAAAATGGAACAATACAATTGAAGAAGCTAAAAACTTACCGAAAAATACATATAACAAAATGACGACTAAAGCACAATCAGCATTTGAATTTTTAACTTCTAATGAAGGTAAATATGCGGAAGCGGTTCAAAAATTCGGGTATGATGCGGTTTACGAAGCAATGTCGGTAGCATACGGATACGCAGAAGCGAATGATGCAGTATAAAATATCATAAAATATATAAAGCGGAAGAAATTAATCTTCCGCTTTTTTGAGTTTTAAATATAATTCATTTTTCGGGTTTTGTAATTCTTCTATATTAAAATTATTTTTTAATCCTTCAATAATTAGCGGATTTATTATGTTAGGGCAGCAAGGTCCTAGATAAATATTTTTTATGTTTAAATGTATCAAATTAAAAATATGTGAAATTGTTGAATTATTACAATCAGCGAGAAAAATATTAATTACATTTTCGGCATTATTTATATTATTAATTAATTCTGTAACAATGTTGTACAATATTTCAAAATCATAATAAGAATTGATATTCCAAAAATTTTCTCTGTTAATATTACCTGAAAATGAAATAATAAAACAATCATAACTGATATTTTTTGTTAAATATTCAATGTAATTATCTTTTACTTCAAATTTATCAATCATTCCTATAATTAAAATTTTATTTATTAAATTATTTTTAAATTTATTTATTACGGAATTAATTTTTTCTTGAAAAACGGAATTTTCACAACCGATTTGAATAAATCCGAAATCTTCGTCTTTTTTAAATCCCGAAGATTTTTCCGCATATTCAATAATAGGGGTAAAATCATTATTTTCAATTTTACCTATACCAAAAGCAGGGTATTTTGCCGATGTATAAATTTGTCCTCGTATTACGTCAATTTGGGGAATTGAATTTTTAGATATAAAAATAGGACCAGGGAATGTAGCGAAATCCAACGGAAAATTATTTATTGAAAGTTGATAATGAGCTGTTAAATTTTTATATTTGGCGAAAAATTTATATTTAAACGCATTTATCATATTGTGATGAGTATATATGGAAATATCAAGATTTTTTGTATCTTCCAATAATTTTTTAAGTTCATTAAAACCGTAACCCGAAATCAAAATACATTTTCCTGCTTTTGTTGAAAGAGGAACTTTTGTAACTTGTACAGGTCCGAATTTTTTTGCAATTTCACGGTTTAATTTTGTTTCTATTTCACAACTGTATTTTGAAAACTTTTTAATTTTATCCGTTAAAATTTTTTCATCATTTACGGTAAAATTAGAAGTGTTAAATAATTTCAAAACTTCGTCTTTTTCTTCTGTTAAATCAACATTGTATTCTTTTAATTCGATTAAACTGTTGCAAGCATTCAAAACTAAATTTAAAATTATTTCATATAATGCTCTGTTCTTTTGAAAAATTTCATTTGTGTCTATTTGGTTTTTTTCTAATTTGTTTAACATTTTTATTATAGTGTTTTCATCGGATAATTCAGGCATATTTGAATTTAATAATTCGATATTTATTTTGTTTTCATTGCAAATATTAATATAAAGCTCTTTTAATTTAATTTTGTTGTAATATAAGTCTTCTATTATAGTAAATAAACTTTCTTTTCTAAAGTCCAAATTTACTATTAAAACAGAAATAAATTCTATTACTTTGTCTGTGTAATCAGACATGTTTTGGTTTAATTCTTTTAATTTTTCAATATAATATACAATTTGTTTTAATTCTGTAAGCATTAAATCTTTAATTGCTTTATAATACGGATCAAAAGTAAAAACTGTCGGAAAATTAGAACCGATACACAAAGAATTATAATAATTAAAAAATTTTGTCATGATTATTAATCCTCAAGGTATTTATCCAACTCGCCGGAATTATTTAAATTTTCAAGCATATCAAAACCGCCGATTCTTCTGTTATCGATAATAATTTGAGGAACGGTAACTCGACCTTTTATATCATAATATTCGCCCAGTTTCTTTCTGTATTCTTCTTCATTTGCAGTAATGTTAATTTTTTTATAATTAATATTTTTTTCTTTTAACAACATTTCTGCTTTTTTACAAAATGAACAATAATCTACAGTATAAATTACAACATCTTTCATAAAATCACCTAAAATAAACTGATACTTAAAAATTATCAGCTAATAGTATGTGTAATTTATCAGACAACAGACTATATAAAAGAATAATTTTAACTTAATCTCTTGATTAAATTTTGTATATTATTTTTTTCATCTTGAGGTAAATCAAAATTTAAATAATCTTCAAAGTATTCAATTGCCGAGTCATTATCATTTCTTGCCATAAATAATATTCCCAATTTTTTATAAGAGGGATGAAAATTTTCATTTGCCGAAATAGCTTTTAAATGATTTGAAATTGCTTTATCTATATTATCGTTTGCTTCGTACGCAATTGCAGTTTGATAGTATAATACGGCATTTGTTGTTATTTTTTCCAATACATTTTCATAATTTTCAACAGCACTGTCATAATCACCTAATTCAAATTGAATATTTCCCAAGTCCCAATATGCATCAAGATTTTCTTCATCAATATCCAAAATTTCAAAAAGTTGATCCATAGCTAAATCATATCTGCAATCTTCCAAATAAAAACGTGATAAATAATGTTTTAATGCAATTTCCTGTGGAATTATGGTAACACCGTTTTCAAGAAGATTAATTGCTTCTATAATCTTTTTATTTCTAAAATACACATCGGCAAGATTAATATATGTTTGAATCGACTTCGGATTAAAAGAAAGAGTTTTTATAAAATATTCCGATGCCAAATCATCTTTAGCCAATTTTGAATAACATAAACCGATGTTGTTTAAAACATTAGGATTGTTTTTATCTTTTTCCAAAACTTTTAAAAAAGCGTTTACCGCTTTTTCGTAATCTTGTGCTTTAAATGCATCAAGTGCAATTTGTAAATCATTATTTATTTCATTTTCCATAATTTTATATTACAATAAAAGAAAAAATACACAATATAGTGAAAGGATTTTTATATGTCAGGACATTCAAAATGGTCAACAATTAAACACAAAAAAGCAAAAGTAGATGCAGCTAGAGGTGTTACATTTCAAAAATTTTCAAGGGAATTAATCGTTGCCGCAAAGTTAGGCGGCGGAGATCCGAATGGTAATTTTCGTTTAAGAACCGCTATAGACAGAGCAAAAGCTGCAGGACTTCCAAATGACAATATAAAAAGAGCAATTGAAAAAGGTGCGGGAGCAGGTGCAGCCGATAATTTTGAAGAATTAACTTACGAGGGATACGCTGCCGGCGGTGCTGCCGTGTTTATTGAAGCAATGACAGATAATCGTAATCGTACCGCTGGTGACATTAGAAGTTATTTTTCAAAATTTAACGGCAATTTAGGTGAAACAGGTTGCGTCGGTTGGATGTTTAAACAAGTTGGTGCAATTGCATTTTCTAAAGATGATGTTGATTTTGATAAATTATTTGAAGCAGCAATTGAAGCAAATGCACAAGATGTAATTGATGAGGATGATGTTTATAAAGTAATTACAGCACCAGAAGATTTTCAAACTTGCGTTGAAACATTAGAAGCAAGCGGATTTAAAGGTACATCTGCAGAACTTACGAGAATTCCCGAAAATCTTATTGAAGTTACGGATGAAAAAATTGCAGTAAATATTTTAAGATTAATCGAAAGACTTGAAGAACACGATGATGTTCAAAATGTATATGCAAATTTTGATATATCAGATGAATTAATGGAAAAAATTGACGTTTAATAAATGGATAAAGTTTTATTAATAATACCTGAAAGCAATAAAGGAAAATTCATTACAAAAGGATTTTCCTCTGCTTTTAGGGAGCTTAATTGTTTTGTATATGAAAAAAAAATATATGATTTAAACATTGATGAAATAAACTGTATTTCCCCAAAAATATTATTTCATTTTTGGACGAACTCATCACAAAGTGACTTATTAATTGATTTTTATAAAAAACTTACGTTAAATGGTACAAAATTTATACACATATCAGAACAAAAGAAAGATATTCCGCAAGAATTTTATAAACAAGCAAATCATTTTTGTTTTTCAGCTGACAGTAAACTAAAAAAATTTAAAATTGAAAATTCTATAGATAAAAACGACTATAAAGCAAAATTTAACGGTTATAAATATAATATAACTTTTTCCGGAAATCCTGCATTAGAAAACAGAATTATTATTCTTTGTGAGTTAATTAAAAATTTCGGGACTATTAATTTATTTTGCCGTTCTTATGATTTTTATAAAAGTATTGATGAGATAATAAGATTAAAATTACTTGATAAATATATGCTTGAGTTGTATAAATCTTCATATAAAGGTTATAGCGAAAATCAAAGTGAAATTGCGAATATTTATATTTCTTCGAAAATTAATATAGACATTCGGAACAAAGATAAACGGGAAATAAGCTATCGAACATTAGAAATTTTGGCTTCAGGCGGCTTTTTGATAACGGAAGAACAAGAGAAAATTATGTGTCAATTTGAAAGCGGAAAAGAAATTGAAACATTTTCAAATATTGATGAATTGATTGATAAAATAAATTTTTATTTAAAAAATTTAAATATTGCACAAATTATTGCAAATAACGGCAGAAAAAATGCCGTAAGTAACTATAAATTTTCTGACAGATTAAAAAAAATATTAAAGGTAGTATATGGCAAAAATATTAATAATAGATGATGATTACGCAATAAATGAATTAATAAAAATAAATTTGGAATTAAAATTATATAAGGTTGTTACTGCTTTTGACGGCAATAAGGGTTATGCTTTGGCGAAACAAGAACAACCGGATTTAATAATTTTGGATGTTATGATGCCTGAAGTTGACGGGTACACGGTTGCAAAGCGAATTCGAGAAAATGAAGAAACAAAAGATATTCCGATTCTTATGCTTACCGCTTTAAATATGTTACAAAATAAAGTTCAAGGATTTAATATAGGTGTTGATGATTATCTTGTTAAACCGTTTGAAATGGAAGAATTATTGGTTAGAATTAAAGCTCTGTTAAAAAGAACAAACAATATTCCCAAATCCGTTGCGATGCAAGAAGTTTTATCTCAAGGTGATATTACATTAATTCCGGAATCATATACAGTAGAAATAAACGGTAAATCAACGAAAGTCACTCCTATTGAATTTGATATAATAAATTTGCTTATGCAAAATTACGGAAATATGGTTTCGGGAACAAAAATTTTACGGGATGTATGGGGATATTCTGCTGATGATGCTGTAGAAACAATAAGGGTACACATGCGACATATCAGAACTAAACTTGATAAAATTTCGGATAATAAAAAATACATTGAAACCATATACGGCGGGGGGTATCGCTTAATTCCGAACGGCATTGAAAAATAATGTTTAATATTTCGTAAAATATTAGCAAAAAATTTTATCAGAAGATTTAATAAGAGTATGAAAATTTTATTCAATACAGAAAATTTGTACTCTTTCGGTTCAAAGAAAACTTTTAAAAAACAGTTTGATACCTGTGCGTATTCGGGTGAAAAATTCGAAGATTATGATACCGCAACGATTGAACATATTCTTCCTGCAGTTTGTGGCGGGCAAAATGAATATTCAAATTATTTAGTCGTAAAAAGAAGCTGGAATATGGGCAGAAGTGATACTCCTCTTGACGAGTATATTAAACAAAATCCGGAAGTAAAAGATAATATTATAGCTACGGTCAAATCAAAAGAGGGGCAAATAATTGAAGGTATTGATTGGGCAAGTGAAGTTAAAAAAACTTTATTTAAAGTTCTTGGTTACGATATATTTAAATAGTAGTTAAATTTTCAATATTAATATATAATAGCTTTGTAATGGGTAAAAAGGAGAAGTAAATGTTATTTTTTAAAAAACTCTTTTCCGCTTTAGCACTGATGGTTTCTTGTTGCATCCCCGCAATTGCAGGTGAAGCGGATCTTGTTGTACCTAAAATAACAGGAACAAATTACAATTTAATTATAGTTGGAATTATTGTTTCCGTTTTGGGTATTATTTGGGGCTTAATAGCTTATAATCAGGTTAAAGCGATTAAAGCTCATAAAAGTATGATAGAAATCGGTAATACAATTTTTGAAACTTGTAAAACTTATCTTGTTCAACAAGGTAAATTTTTAATTGTGTTAGAAGTATTAATCGCAATTTGTATTGCATTTTACTTTGGATTTTTACGAGGAATGACACGGCAAAATATGTTAGTTATATTAGCATCATCGGTTATAGGTATTTTGGGTTCTTACGGTGTCGCTTGGTTCGGAATAAGGATGAATACCCTTGCTAATGCTCGAACTTCTTTTACTGCATTAAAAAATAAACCGTTAGATATTCTTAATATTCCTTTAAAAGCAGGCATGAGTATCGGTGTTTTGCTTGTTAGTGTCGAATTAATAGTAATGTTATCCATTCTTATATTTATTCCCGGTAATTTAGCAGGTGCTTGTTTTATAGGATTTGCAATCGGTGAATCACTTGGCGCATCTGCTCTTCGTGTAGCCGGCGGTATTTTTACAAAAATTGCCGACATCGGTTCTGATTTAATGAAAATTCAATTCGGAATTAAAGAAGATGACCCGAGAAACCCCGGAGTAATCGCTGATTGCACAGGTGATAATGCGGGTGATTCAATCGGTCCTACCGCAGATGGCTTTGAAACATACGGTGTTACGGGTGTTGCACTGGTTAGTTTTATTCTTTTGGGTGTCTTTCCCGAATATCAAGTTCAGTTGTTAACTTGGATATTTGTTATGAGATTTTTAATGATTGTTACATCAGTTGTAGCTTATGCTATTAATAATCTTTTTAATAAAATTTTATATTCAAACAAAGAAGATTTGGATTTTGAAGCACCTTTAACAAATTTGGTATGGATTACATCCGTTTTATCAATATTGATGACATTTGCAGTAAGTAAAACATTATTAGCAAGTATGCCCGATAATTTATGGTTAACATTGTCTGTTATTATAAGCTGCGGTACTTTAGGTGCTGCTTTAATACCTGAATTTACAAAAGTATTTACAAGCCCAAAAGCAAAACATACAATGGAAGTAGTTACTGCTTCAAGAGAGGGCGGTGCTTCTTTGACAATTTTATCAGGATTGGTTTCGGGTAATTTTTCAGGTTTTTGGATTGGACTTGTAATTGTAGTGTTAATGGCAGGTGCGTATTTCGCAAGTTTAAATATTCCGGCGGAAATAATGATTTATTCATCAGTTTTTGCATTTGGTTTGGTTGCTTTCGGATTTTTGGGAATGGGACCTGTTACAATTGCGGTTGACAGTTATGGACCTGTTACCGATAATGCTCAATCCGTTTATGAATTATCATTAATTGAAGAAATTCCGAATGTTTCAGAAGAAATTAAACATGAATTTGGATTTGAACCTAATTTTGAAAATGCCAAAAAATATTTAGAACAAAATGACGGTGCAGGTAATACATTTAAAGCTACCTCAAAACCTGTATTGATTGGAACTGCGGTTGTAGGGGCAACTACAATGATTTTCTCTTTAATACTTGTTATAAAAGAAACATTAGGAATTGAACCTGAAGCTATTTTAAATCTTTTAAATCCATACACAATTTTAGGCTTGTTAATGGGTGGTGCCGTAATTTATTGGTTTAGCGGTGCTTCTATGCAAGCAGTTACAACAGGTGCATACAGAGCCGTTGAATATATTTCTAAAAATATAAAATTAGGCGATTCGGACGATAAAAAGGCAAATGTAGATAACTCAAAAGAAGTAGTTAAAATTTGTACAGAATATGCACAAAAAGGAATGATAAACATATTTATTGCGTTATTTTCTTTTGCATTGGCATTTGCATGTTTATCTTCTCCGTTAAACGAAAATGCAAATCCTGTATCATTCTTCGTCAGTTATTTAATAGGAATTGCAATTTTTGGATTGTTCCAAGCCGTATTTATGGCAAATGCAGGCGGTTGTTGGGATAATGCAAAGAAAATTGTTGAAGTTGATTTAAATGAAAAAGGAACTGCTTTACATGATGCAACTGTTGTAGGCGATACTGTCGGTGATCCGTTTAAAGATACTTCTTCTGTTGCAATGAATCCGATTATTAAATTTACGACATTATTCGGATTATTGGCAATGGAAATTGCAATTGCTCCGACATTCAGAACAATAGCGCCGATTGTTGGATGTATCTTGTTTGTTATTTCAGTAATATTCGTAATTCGTTCATTCTATGCAATGAGAATACCGACAAATAAATAACAATTTAAAGATAGACATATTTTAAAATACACAAACCCCCTAAAATCAGCCTTTTTTACTTCAGGCAATTTTAGGGGTTTTATTAATTAAAATTTTTAGTTTATATATCAATCTTTCCCATACAACAATGTTGCTCCAGCTTTCCCGCCTTTTTCAACAATACCCAACTTTACTAAATATTGCGGTGTTGAAGTTTTGTCTGCCATTTCTAAACGAAGAACATGCACATCA
>CAZGRH010000026.1:0-14010 GCA_964527005.1 uncultured Muribaculaceae bacterium
AAAGAAGAAGGATTAGATATTGTCGGCGGTACAACCGATAATCATTTAATGACTTTAGATTTAAGAGGTACGGGTAAAACAGGTAAAGATGTTGCGAATACACTTGAGATGGTAGGTATCACTGCGAATAAAAATACCGTACCAAACGACCCTCAAAGTCCATTTGTAACAAGCGGAGTAAGATTAGGTTCACCTGCCGTAACAACTAGAGGTTTTAAAGAAGAAGATATGAAAGAAATCGGGAAAATCATCGCCGCTGCGGTAAAAATTTCAGGTTGCGAAGATGAACAAACGGTAAAAGAACTTAGAGCACGTTCATTAAAACTTTGCGAAAAACACCCTTTATATAAGGATTAGACAGGATTTTATTATGACAGTATTGCAATTATCGGAAGCAAATATTATAGGTACGGTAATATCTTTTATTATCGGGTTGTTTGTCGTTCCACTGGTAATTTCTTTTTCGGAGAAACAAGGACTCATGGATAATCCGAATGCAAGAAAAATACATTCTCATCCGATACCGAGATTAGGGGGCGTCGCAATTTGGTTTTGCACCGTAATGGCATTTTTATCTTTAATAATTTTAAGTTACTATCCTCATCGTTCTTTATTATCGGGATTATTGTTAGGCAGTTCCTTAATGTTTTTACTCGGTTTAATTGATGATATATACGGATTAAGCGCAAAATTTAAATTTGTAATTCAATTATCAATTGCAACCATAGTTTTTTTACTGGGAGTAAAAATAACTTCCGCATTTATTCCTTTTATCGGATTAATACCCATTCCTACGATATTATCATATATTTTGACAATCGCTTGGCTTGTCGGAATAAGTAATGCTGTAAATTTCATAGATGGTGTAGACGGTCTTGCGGGTTCTGTTGTAACAATAAGTTCGGTTTCATTAGGATTAATGGCAATTGCACTTATCCCTGCCGATAACATTTCAAGCTTAATTGCTTTTATTTTAGCAGGGTCAATGCTGGGATTTTTAACTTATAATTTTCATCCCGCAAAAATATTTATGGGCGATTCAGGCGCACTTTTTGCCGGCTTTTTGCTTGCAAGTTTATCGGTTGTATATGCTTCAAAATCTCCGAATTTCAATATGTATCTTCCGATTTTTATTCTTGCCGTACCGATTATAGATATTACTTATTCTTCTCTAAGAAGAATTTTAAAAGGCACTTCTCCATTTGTGGCAGATGCGGAACACATTCATCACAAATTATTAAATTTAGGATTATCTCAAAATAAAGCAGTATTAATATTAGTCAGTTTCTCATTATTAATGGGTTGGCTTGCAACACGTATAGCTGCTTACGATACTACAAAATATTTTATATATGCGGTTATAATATCAATAATAATGATTTTATTAAACAGATGTGCCAAAACGGGTGAGGGGAAATAAAATGACAGTAAGAAAAGTTATAAAATACGGAGTTCCGTCATTAAGAGAAAAATCAAAAGAAGTTCATAAAATATCAAAAAAAGTTCAAAATTTAATAGAAGATTTATATGACACAATGTATGCAACAAACGGTGTAGGGCTTGCTGCACCGCAAATAGGCGAAAATCTTAGGGTTTTTGTTATTGATACAGGAGTTGACCAAAAATCAATGAATCCGATTACTTTTATAAACCCTAAAATATTAAAAAAAACAGGCGGAGTTAATTCATACGAAGGTTGCCTAAGTTTTCCCGAAGCATATACAAATGTAAGAAGATATAAATATGTTAAAATAAAAGCGATTGACGAAAAAGGCAGACCTTTCATACTTGAAGCAGATGACGGTTCATTGCTTGCAAGAGCCATACAACACGAATTTGACCACTTAGACGGTATTTTATTCGTCGACCATTGCAGAAACAGATTTGAAACAGATAAAATTTTGACCGAAAAAGGCTTAAATCCTGTTGATAGCGAAAATTTAATTGAAGAACCGGAAATTGAAGAAGAAATTTTAAAATCAAATAAAGAATAGGAAATATTTTTGTGATTAAAATCGTATATATGGGAACTCCCGAAATTGCAGTTAAAAGTTTGGAAGAACTTAATAAAAACCCAAATATCAATGTATTAGCGGTTGTTACACAACCTGACAGACCAAAAGGCAGAGGTAATAAATTAACTCCTCCTCCGGTTAAAGAAGTTGCAATAAACAATAATATTCCTTGTTTTCAAACGGAAAAAATCAGGGCAGATAAAGAATTATTGGATAAATTAAGAGAATTAAATCCTGATTTCTTTGTTACTTTTGCATTCGGGCAAATTTTATCTCAAGAAGTTTTGGATATTCCCAAAATAGCAACGGTTAATTTACACGCATCATTGCTTCCGAAATATCGAGGAGCAAATCCTATTCAACGTTGCATTTACAACGGCGATTTTAAAACAGGAATTACAACAATGCTTACTGTTTTAGACTTAGATGCAGGTGATATTTGTCAAACGGAAGAAATTGAAATAACTCCGACAATGACAGATATTGAATTAAAACAAATTATTAGCGAAAAATCACCCGATTTACTATGCTCAACCTTAAACGGATTATTCGATAAGACATTAATTCCGCAAAAACAAAATGATTGCGGCGTTACAATTGCTAAAAAGTTTACAAAACAAGACGGATTAATAAATTGGAATAATTCCGCACAAAATATTCATAATCAAGTTCGTTCAATGGTAGAATTTCCAACCGCATATTCTTTCTTTAACGGAAAAATTTTAAAAATTCTGCAAACAAAAGTTTTAAATTCCGACAAATTTAATTCAGTTGGCGAAATTATTAATATATCAAAAAACGGAATTGAAATTTCAACAGCAGAAGGAAGCATTCTTATTACACAAGTAAAACCCGAAAGTAAAGGAATTATGAATGCTTATGATTTCGCAAATGGTGCAAAACTAAAATCAGGACAAAAATTCGGAGAATAAAATGTTACAAAGAGGTATTAGAGGTGCAATTACCGTAGACGAAAACACAATCGAAGCAGTTAAAAAAGCAACGATTGAATTGATTAATGCAATAATAACAAATAATTCATTTAAAACGGAAGATATTTCCAACGTTATTTTTACGCTTACAAATGACATAGATTGTGTTTACCCCGCAAAAATTGCAAGAGAAGAATTTACTTCGTGGAAATACGTTCCGATGGTTTGTTTCAATGAAATGGAAATTAAAAATTCATTAAAAATGTGTTTAAGAGTTTTAATAACAATAAATACGAATTTGGCACAAAACGAAATAAAACACATATATTTAAAAGGTGCTGAAAAATTAAGGCAAGATTTAAAATAACATGAAAATATTAATTATAGGTAATGATTTAAATTCTCTTTTGATTGCAAAATTTATAAAATTGCAAAATTCTGCTCATGATATTTATTTAACAACCGAAAATAAAGAAAAAAACGATGAATACACACCAATAAATATAAAAGAAAATGATATTGACTCTTTAGTTAATTTCGTAAAATACAATGCAATTGATTTTACGATAACAATGTCGAAAATTGCAATTATAAACGGTATCGCAAATGAATTTAAAAATGAAGAATTCCCGATTTTTGCACCAATGGTGAAATCATCCGGAATTACTTTTTTTAATTCCATTGCAAAAAAAGTAATGTATAAATTAAAAATTCCTACTCCCAAATTCGGAATTTTTGATAAAGAACATTTAGCAATTGAATATTTACGCAATATACATTTCCCCGTTGTTATTTCAAATGATTTTATATTACCAAAACGTTTAAGTCAGAAATGTAAATCTTTTTCACAAGCAAAAACCACAATTCAAGATTTTTTTAATGGCGGGTTTGACAAAATTATCATTGAAAAATATATAGACGAAAAAGAAATATATGTTTATTTCGCAACCGACAGTTATAATGCACTCCCTTTAACAACGATTGAAAGGACAAAAGATAAAAATTATTCAACCACAATATCGCCGTCATCTAAAATTGATAACGAAATGTACGGTTATTTATTAAATAAAATTATTTATCCCATATTAGACGATACTGCCAAAATATCGGAAAAATATACCGGAATAATCGGATTAAAATTAAATATTTCAAATAAAGGCTTATGGGTCAGTGAATTTTATAACGGATTTCAAGAATATGATTTACAAGCTTTTCTTTCAATATTAAGTGATGATTTAACGGAAATTTTTTATGATTGCGCCCTCGGATGTCTTTCCGATAACCGTAATTACATAAACTTATCTGAACAATTTTCATATTCATTGACAATTAATAATGATAAAATTAATGAAAAAAACTCAAACCAAGATTTCGATTTAATTTTTTCGGAAAATAATAATAAAAAAATATATACATCAGTAGCGCCGACTTTAAACAGAGCAAAAGAAAACCTTTTTGAAAATTTAAATATGCTTGTACAAAACGATTTTTTAGCTGAAATAAAGAATAAAGAACTGTTAAAGGAATTAAGAATTTGAGCAGAAAAGAAAAAAATGCAAGGCAATGTATATCATGCCGAGAAATAAAAAATAAAGCCGATTTAATAAGAATTACAAAAAAATATGATACCGGTGAAGTTGTAATAAATAATGACGGAAAAGCTTTCGGACGTTCCGTATATATATGCAAAAATACTGAATGCATTGAAAAAGCAATAAAAAAGCAAAAAATAGACAATGCACTAAAAGTTAAAGTTTCTGAAACATTTAAGGCTAACTTATGTACTTAAGAACCTGATTGTGTTACAAATATATTATAGAAGTAATTAAAAACGGGATGTTATAATGACAGTTGAAAATAAAAGAGTATATGAATTAGCAAAAGAATACGGAATGCAAAATAAAGATTTTATTGATTATCTTGATAAAAAACTTAATATAAAAGTAAAATCACATTCGTCAACTTTGTCACCCGCTCAAATTGACAAAATTAAAGCATTTTTTGCGAAACCGAAAGAAAAAGACTCAGCAAAAAAACCTAAAGCTTTTGTTATAAAAAAACCGAAAACAGCGGAAGAAAAAAAATCCGATTTAATTGAAAATAAAAAAGAAACTCCCGTAAAACAAATAAAAATCGAAAAACAAGAAACTTCGGAAAATGGAATTAAATCCGAAAATAAACAAATTGAAGTAACAAAACAAGAAGAAACAAAAGCGCCTGTTTCTCAAATCCGCTCTTTACTTGAATACAATAATCAAAACAGTCAAAAAAGACGTCAACAAATGTTAGAATATAAACAACGTCAACAAGAGCTTGAGAAACAAAAAGCAGAAAAAGCGGCAAATAAATCTCAAGGCAAATTTGAACGTTCCGAACGTCTTGTTCGCAGCGAAAAAAATGAAAAATTTGAAAGAGGAGAAAGACAAAATCGACCGCAAAGACAAGAAAACAGACCGCCATTTGACAAAAATCGTATTGACGGCAGAAAACCGTTTGACGGCAAAGATAAAAATGACAGAAAAGAACGTCCTGATAAATCGGAGAAAAATGAAAAGCCGACAGGAAAAAGACCAATTCAACACCATATAATTCCTCAAGAAATTTATGACGGTAAAAATACTTCTACAGGATTTAAAAAGAAAAATAATCCAAAAGACAGTAAAAAGAAACAATATAAAAACAAAGAAGAAGAACAAGAATTAATAAGTTTAGAAAAAGCAATATCACAAAAACACAAGAAAAAAACAAAAGACGAAACAGGTGCTGAAGTAATAACTCAAGTTGTAATTAATGAACCTGTTACGGTTGGCGAATTAGCGGAAAAAATCAAAAAATCTCCGGCTGAAATCGTAAAATTTTTGATGATGCAAGGTATCCTTTCTACCGTTAACGAAATAATTTCAATCGAAACCCAAAAGAAAATCTGTGAAAATTTTGAGCTTGAAGTTTTAGAAGAAGACTTAAACGCATACATCGAACAAGAATTAGAAAAAGAAGAAAAAGAAAATGCAATCAAAAACACGGATGAAGCATTACTTTCTTTAAGAGCGCCCGTAATCAGTATTATGGGACACGTTGACCACGGAAAAACAACTTTACTTGACTCTATCAGAGCTTCAAAACACAAAATTGTATCAACGGAAGTCGGCGGAATAACCCAATCAATAGGTGCTTATACCGTATATCTTGATGATGACAAAGATAAAAAAATCGTATTTATAGATACTCCAGGGCACGAAGCTTTTACAGAAATGAGAGCAAGAGGTGCAAAAGCAACAGATATAGCTATTTTGGTAGTAGCGGCAGATGACGGTATTATGCCTCAAACAATTGAAGCAATTAACCACGCAAAAGCGGCAGAAGTACCTATTATTGTTGCAGTGAACAAAATAGATAAAGCAGGCGCAGACCCTGACAGAATTATGCAACAATTAACCGAACACGGTTTAGTTCCCGAAGCTTGGGGCGGCGATACAATTTGCGTAAAAGTCAGTGCATTACAAGGTAAAGGTATCGATGAATTATTAGAATACATTCTTTTGGTTGCGGAAGTTCAAAATTTAAGAGCAAATAAATCAGCAATGGCAACAGGTGTAGTAATTGAAGCGAAACTTGACAAAGGAAAAGGTCCTGTCGCTACATTATTGGTTCAAAACGGAACTTTACATACTGGCGATTGTGTTGTAGTAGGCAGTGTATGCGGAAAAGTCAGAGCATTGCTTTCCGATGCGGGAGAAAGAATAAAAGAAGCCGGTCCATCAACTCCTGTGGAAATTTTGGGTTTAACGGAAGTTCCGCAAGCAGGCGATACATTTGAAACGGTTGAAAATGAAAAAGCAATGAAAGCACTTTCTAATGAAAGAAAAGAAAAAGAAAGGACTTCCAAATTAGACAGTATGAAACCGACGAATATCAGAAATGAAAAAGTCGGCGGAGATGATGATAATATTAAAAATCTTAATTTAATTATTAAAGCAAATACTCACGGTGCTGCCGAAGCAGTTTCACAAGGCGTTGCACAACTTGAATCAAAAGAAATTATTACAAAAATCATTCACGTTGGTGTCGGTGACATTTCGGAAGCCGATGTTATGCTTGCAAGCGCAAGTAATGCAATTATCCTCGGTTTTACGGTTAAAGAAGATGCGAATGCTTTAATAGCGGCAGAAAAACACGGTATTACAATTAAAAAATACAATATTATTTATCAAGTTCTTGAAGATTTAGAACAAACCATGTTAAATCTACTGCAACCTGAAATTAAAGAAGTTGCTTTAGGTAAAGCTGAAATCAGACAAGTATTTACAATCGGCAAAACAACAAGAATTGCGGGTTGTTACGTAACCGAAGGTAAAATAGCAAGAAATAAAACCGCTATTCTTATCAGAAACGGTGTTGAAATATTCAAAGGACAAATTGACCAATTAAAAAGATTTAAAGATGATGTAAAAGAAGTAGCTCAAGGCTTTGAATGCGGTGTTTCTTTTTACAAGTTTAACGATATTCAAGAGGGCGATATAATTCAAGTTTCAACAACCGAAGAAATTGAAAGACAAGTTTTAGTTTAATTTATTGGAGTAGTCATGTCTTTAAGAAATGAACGTGTAAGAAAAACATTAATGAAAGAAATTGCGGATATTGTTCAAAAACAATTGAAAGATTCGGGAATACAAGGTATTGTTTCTATTACGGATATGGAAATAGCGCATGATTATTCGTATGCAAAAGTTTATTATTCTGTATTTGCACCCGAAAAAGAAAAAGGAAATACAATAAAAGCAATAGAAGCAAATACTTCAAAAGTAAGATATGAAGTAGGTAAACGTATTCGTTTAAGACTTACTCCGGAATTAAAATTTATTCCGGACAATTCCTTAGAACGTGGCTCAAACGTAACCCAACTTATAAATAAAATTTCAAGAGGTGAAATCTGACTTAATGTTCGGTTTTTTAAACATAAATAAACCGTCAGGCGTTTCTTCACATAATGTAATTTCTAAATTGCGAAAGATTACGGGTATAAAGCAAATAGGACATGCAGGAACGCTGGACCCGTTAGCCTCCGGAGTTTTACCTGTAGCCATCGGTAAAGCAACAAAATTAATTGATTATTTACATCCTAATAAAAGTTATCAAGCAACGATGATATTGGGAAAAATATCAGATACATTTGATATTGAGGGAAATATTGTTGATTTCACAAACAAAAAAGTTTCTATTAAAGAAATTCAAAAAATATTAAATATTTTTCGTGGAGAAATAAAACAAATACCGCCTGCTTTCAGTGCAGTTCATTATAATGGCAAAAGACTGTATGAACTTGCAAGGGAGGGAATAATTCCCGATGATATTCCGTCCCGCAAAATTAATATTTACAAAAATGATATAATATCTTTTGACTATGAAAATCAAATTTTAAAATTAGATATATCTTGCTCGAAAGGCACTTATATAAGAACAATTGTGAATGATATAGGTTCCGAATTAAAAGTAGGCGCAGTTATGTCCGAGTTAAAAAGAACAAGTTCAGCTTTAATGTCAATTGAAAATTCTATTGAATTAACCGATTCATTAACTAAATCCGATATAGAAAAAAATATAATACCGCCTCAAAATTTACTTAAAATTCCGTTTATAAATATTAATGATTTTTATTATAAAAAAGTTTTAAACGGAAATAAATTTAAAAATGAATATTCTCTTACGGGTGATGTAATACTTTGTTATTCCGATAAAATAATAGCACTTGCTTATGCGGATAAAAATGATATTCAACCGAAAAAGGTTTTATTATAATGATTAATAAACAAAAAATTATTAAAATATTTGTCATCGGATTAATTTTATTCGGACAAACAGTTAATGCAAATGAATTTGAATGTAATTTTTGTAACGATGTTCCAAAAATAAACAATACCTCAATTTTAGATAAAATTACAGGACGTAATTTTATAAAAAAAGAAATTTATGAACGTTATATTGAATTTCGGCTAAAAAAAACTTTTAACGGCAAAATTCATGCCCGCTTAAGATCATTTAATTATAACGCATTATCAAACGGAGAATTTAAAGAATT
Organism: uncultured Muribaculaceae bacterium; assembly: GCA_964527005.1. GTDB lineage: Bacteria > Cyanobacteriota > Vampirovibrionia > Gastranaerophilales > Gastranaerophilaceae > Avigastranaerophilus. The sequence continues at coordinate 9,024 of CAZGRH010000026.1, forward strand.
AATTATTGAAGCAAAAAATATTTCATATAAATTTTTTCACGCTCAAAATATAACGGCAAAAACACTATGTAATTACAATAAAGTTCAAATTAATAATAACAAAATTACTTATGTTCAAAATATACCGTTTGAATATAATGCAATAATTACAAATGAAAATATTTCAAATATTATAAATTCCAATGAATTTCAAAAAGAAATAAACGAAAACAAGATATTATTAAACAACAAAGAAATTTTTAAAATTTTATCACCAACGGTTCAAATAAAAAATTCTCAATTATTTTTCGATATTCCGATTAAAATACTTTTTATAAAAAAGCCGATAAATATCAAATTTTTTACGGATATAGAAATTCAAAATGATGAAATTTTATTAAAAAATATTATTTTTTCAAAAAATAGTAATATAATAGATAATAATTTGTTAATAATGATTGGTAATGAATTAAATCCGATTAAATTCGCACTCAAAGCATTCGATTTAAAAAAATATACCTTAACAGTTGAAAATGCACAAATTAATGGTGATAAAATAAACATAAACGGTAAATTTGTTGTAAATAAAAATTAGAAAGAGGCAACGTGAGTAATTTTTCAAAAATAGTTATAATAATTTTGATAGTGCTTTCTTTTTTGTTTATAAAAGAAAATTACGGAACTTCTGTTGAAAAAATATTTACTTCAATATCAGGTATTAAAAATGTTAAATTTGACAAAATTAAAGAAAACTCTGAAGAAATTATCAAAACGGTAAGCGAAAAACCTGTTCAAAAAAAAGAAAAACAAGAAGTTGCAATTTATTTTTTGGCATTAGATGAGAATGATAACAGTATTTACAAAAAAGTTACACGAGAAATTCCAACAGAACAAAACAAACTTGAATTTGCAATAAAAGAATTGTTAAAAGGTCCATCATTACTTGAAAAATCAATGGGTGCATATTCAGAAATTCCAAAAGAAACCAAATTATTGGGAATAAAACAAGACGGAAATAAAATAATAATTGATTTTAGCTCCGATTTTCAATACGGTGGCGGTACTGATAGCATATATTCAAGAATTATGCAATTAGTTAAAACATCTGTTTCTAATACAAAAAACAAAAAAATATATTTATATTTAGATGGCAAAATTGTCAATATTATTGGCGGTGAGGGAATTATGATTACTCAACCGCTTAACGAAAAATCTTTAGAAATATAAAAAGGCAGATATGTTAGTTTATTTTGACGAATATAAGCGATAATTATATTATGGCGAATTTTACGTTTCGTTGAAGAATAAATTTGGAGAACATAATGAAAAAATCAAGAACAAACAGGAAATTAACATTGTCTTGGTTTGAAAATCAAACGGTTTCTCTGGAAAAGCAACCTGACGGAAGTTATAATTTATGCATAAACATATCAAAAGATGTATTAATTACAATCTTAAAACAAAAATTTAAAGAAAAACAAAACATAATTTCACTTTCCGCACGACAAAAAGAAGTACTTCGAAAAATCATAAAAGGGAAAAATAATACCGAAATTGCAAAAGAATTATTTATAAGTGTTCATACCGTAAAAGCACACGTATCAAATATTTTAAATTTACTGTCGGTTCAAGACAGGGTTCAAGCTGCAGTAAAAGCAATTTCAGAAAATTTATTGGATTAATGATTACAAATATTTACTTATATGGTAAAATTTATTTATATACCGTGATACAAATTTTATTGTAAATTTTGAAACGGTAAAACAGGCAATATTGTCGAATATTAATCAGAGGTGTAGTGTTTTGTTTGAAAAATTTACGGAACGTGCAATAGAAGCGGTCAAAGCGGCTCAAATATCTGCAATAGAATTAAACCACGAAAAAATATATCCCGAACATTTATTATTAGCTTTGTTAAATGATACAAACAGTATCATAGTTAAAACTTTTTCAATATATAAAATTAATGTAGAAGAATTAAAACAAGAAATTCAAAAATCATTAAATAAACGAGCAGTTATAAAACCTGTTGAATTTGTTGTTTTTAGCGACTCTTCAAAAGATATTTTTCAAAAAACATTAAATATTTCCAAATTGTTAGGCAGTCTGTACGTAAAACCCGAACATTTATTTCTTGCAATTTGGGATTATCCGCAATTAGAATTAAAAGAATTATTAAAAGAAAAAAATATTGATACAGAAAAAATCAAAGAAATTTTCTACAGTATTTTTTCACCTAAAAAACGGAAAAAAGTTAAACACCCTGAAGTTATTGAAAAAAGAAGAAGAAATGATAAAACCGAAAGTATAATTTCAATAATAGAAAGTTCTGATAATCGCAAAATTTTTGACAGAGCGATTGCGAAATTATCAACATCAGGATATGAAATTTTAGGAACAGAACAAATTATGCAATCTATTTTGGAAGATTCTGACTCTGAAATTTCAAAAGCGCTTGCGGAAATGGGTATAACGGCAGAAATTTTTTCTTCAAAATTAAAAGAAATTTCCTCAAGAAAAGCAGAATTTGAAGATAAACAAATTATTTTTACTCCAAATGCCTTAAAAACATTAATGAACGCACTTGATTTAGTCAGAGAATCGGGCTATGCCTCCATTATGCCGGAACATATTGTTCTCGGACTTCTTAAATCAAAAAAAGGAATAGCTTACAATATTTTAAAAGAATTAAACGTAAATGACGGAGTTTTAGAAGAAAGACTTCTTCAACCGATAGAAAAAGAAACTAATGAAACATTATACATAATGCGTTTAGCGAAACAAGAAGCAAGACGAATAGGCTACAATGTTGTAGGCAGTGAATTTATTTTATTAGGAATTGTATTGGAAGCTAATTCAATAGCTGCAGATGTTCTTCGAGATTTAGGTGTAATAGTTCGTGATGCAAGAGATGTTATTGAACAATTATTAGGTGTTAATGATGATTATGCTACAAGTGAAATAACTTTCAGTCAAAGAGCAAAATTAATTTTGGAAGATGCTTGGAATATTGCAAAATCTCAAAACAGAAAAAGAACAACTGCAAATGATTTATTACTTGCTATTTGTAATCAACCTGATTCTGTAGCAATGAAAGCATTAAGTAGATTAGGGGTTGATTCACTTGAAATCAGACAAGGACTTAAAAACAAGATTGAAAACTTCGGAATTTGAACTTCTTGTTCCGGCAAATAATATAAATATAGCTAAAAAAGCGATTAATGCCGGTGCTGACGCAATTTACATCGGATATTCCAAATATGGCGCTCGTTCTCGGGCGGGAAATTCGATTGAAGATATTATTGAGCTTATTGAATATGCCCATACATATCGTGTAAAAATTTATGTAACATTAAATACAATTTTAAAAGATGAAGAAATAAAAAAAGTTGAAAATTTAATTTGGCATTTGTATGCAATAAAAACAGACGGTTTAATAATTCAGGATATGGGAATATTAAAACTCAATTTACCTCCAATTCCCATTTTTGCAAGTACTCAATGTCATAATAATACCATTGAAAAAATTAAATTTTTAGAAGAAACGGGAATAAAAAGGATTATTCTTCCGAGAGAAACAAGTTTAGAAGAAATTAAAAACATTTGCCAAAATACAAATGCAGAAATTGAAACTTTTATTCATGGGGCATTATGTGTTTCATATAGCGGACAATGCTATTTAAGTTATTCAATCGGAAAAAGAAGTGCTAACAGAGGTGAATGAGCTCAACCTTGCAGAAAAAAATATTCACTTAAAGATTTTAACGGAAAATATATTGTTAAAGACAAATATATATTAAGCTTAAAAGACTTAAATTTATCAAACAGATTAAAAGATTTAATTACGGCAGGTGTAACATCTTTTAAAATCGAAGGCAGACTCAAAAACGAAACTTATGTTATCAATACAACGGCATATTACAGACTTGCATTAGATAAAATTCTCAATGAATTAAGCTTAAAACGTGCTTCAGTCGGGCAATCAACAATTGATTTTGAACCGGATTTAAACAAAACTTTTAATCGAGGTTATACAAATTTTAATTTAGACGGAACAAAAAAAGATTTATGTACTTTCAATTATAATTCTTCAATCGGAGAATATTTAGGAACGGTAAAATTCGTTAAAAAAAATTATTTTTCACTAAATTCTAAGATTTTGAATAATGGTGACGGCATTTGTTTCTTTAATGAAAATAATGAATTGCAAGGTACCAATATAAATAAAGTAGTCGGAGAATTTATTTTCCCCGCAGACATAAAAGGAATAAAAACAGGCACAAAAATTTATCGAAATTATAATAAAGAATTTGATGATAAATTAAAAAATACCAATATAACTCGTAAAATTGCAATAAAATTAATGATTAAAGAAATTAACAGCGGCTATATATTCTTTGCAACGGATGAAGAAAATAATACTGCAACTTATATGATTTCTAAAGATTTTGAACTTGCACAAAATAAAGAAAAAGCTTTATCGGCAATTAGCATACAACTTGCGAAACTGGGAGATACGGAATTTTGCGCACAAAAAATTGATATTAAATTGCAAAATATTCCGTTTGTAAGAATTGCGCAAATAAATGAAATCCGAAGAAATTTAATAAATTCTTTAAGAAGAATAAGAAGAAAAAATTATAACTATAAAAAAAGACTTACACCAATACAAAAAATTAATTATCCTATATCGCAATTAGATTATAAAGCTAATATTTATAACAAAAAAGCTCAAGATTTTTATGCTGAAAGAGGTTGCGAAATAAAAGAATTTGCACTTGAAACACAAAATAATTTCAATAATAAAATCATTTTAACTTCAAAATATTGTATAAAAAATCAATTAGGCTTATGCTCAAAACAAACACCTATAAAAAAATATGTTGAACCGTACATTCTAACGGATGAATTCAACAAGGAATATCTTGTTGAATTCAATTGTAAGAAGTGTGAAATGACTCTAAAAATATTGACTGACTAATTAACCTCTTTTTAATGTTGAATAAGC
>CAZGRH010000027.1:0-14007 GCA_964527005.1 uncultured Muribaculaceae bacterium
TTTTGTATTATCCATTATTAATGTTTCCTAATTTAGTGCTATAAACTTATTTTAGTATAAACATTAAAAATTAAACATGAAAAAATTTGTCAGTATATAAAAATTAAAATATTTTAATTTATGTCAATATATAATTTTTCATCATTTATAATTTTATTAATATCTAAAATATTGTATAAATCACCATCTTGAACAAATTCAAACAAAACATATTCCGCTTGTGATTTTTCCGTTTTAATTTCATCTTCTTTTAAATTAACGATACTTTTTATAGAATCTACAATTAATGCAATATTAAAATTATTTCCTTCAATGATAATAATTTTAGTATCTTCACTTAATAAAGATGAGTCATTATTTAAAAATTTATTTAAATTAACAACAACTATAAATTCGCCTTTAATATTTGTAATTCCTGCAATATAGTCGTCACAATACGGCAATTTCGTGATGTTAAATTGTTTTGTTGTTTCTATTTGTTTTACAAATTTCAAATCTAAAAGATAATTTTGATTATTTATCACAAAGTGAACATATTGATTGATATTTAAAGTACTTATCGGCAAATTTGTTGAATTGATTTTGATTTTATTTTTTGTCGCTCGTTCGGTTAATACTTGTATTTCTTTTTCAGAATTCGGCATAAGTGAATTATAATCAATATCACCGATGTTTTTATTTAAATCAAGAAATTGTATTATTTTTTCAATATCTATAATTGAAATGTGATTATTATTTTTCCGGTAAATATTTGATATTACTAAATTTTCAATTTCATAAGGAAAAGGTTGGAAATCAGATTTATTAAATTTTTCAATATTTAAAAAATTTTTTACGTGAAGTGCAAAAATTTCATTGTTCTTCTTTAAAATAATAAATTTATCATTAATTGAAAATTTTTCAGGTATAAATCCTAATATTGCTGATAAATCAATAACTTTTATCATTCTGCCGTTATAATTATATAATCCTATTATTGCTTTAGGTGCATATTGAATATTTTCACAAGTTGAAAAATTTACAACTTCCAATATATCTTGTAAGGATATTGCATAATAATTATCGTTCAGATTAAAAACCATATAATCTTCACAATTATTATTTTGTAATGATAAAAAATTCATTGAATAATTATTTTCCATTTATTATTAAACCCTTATAATAAATTATACAATAAATTAATGATTATCAAATTGAAAAAATAGATTATAATTATAAAAAAGGAGTTATATATGTCAGGACGAAAAATAAGCATATTTAAAGGATTAACAAATAAAAACATTAAAGATACAATTATATTAGGGCTGGTAATGGCAACTATTATTGCAATTATAATGTTTGTTGCAGATAAAACATTAATGCTTATTGCAACAATTGCAACTTTATTCATATATTATATTCAATATCAATTTTCAAAGAATGACTTAATTAAATCAATTGATAATTTAATGGATAATGAATTAAAAGAGTTTCAGAAAGTATCCGTAAAAGTTTTGCAATTAAGCGAAAAACAAAGACAATTAACGTTTAAATATACGCAAATGTTAGAAAATGTCGTTCAATCAACAAAATCTTTTAAAAATATAGCAATAACAACAAAAGAAAAAACACAGGGTATTTCCTCCAACATACAGGAAACAAGTATAAACTCGGAAAGAGAAGCGAAATCCTTGTCTGAGAATATAAATTCCATGCAAAATTTAAAACATAATATTCAATTAATTGCAGAGCTTGTTATTGAACTTGCTGATTATATAAAGCAAATCGGTACAACCGTAAATATTGTTGAAAATATTTCGGAACAAACAAATATGTTGGCATTAAATGCCGCAGTAGAAGCAGCAAGAGCCGGAGAATACGGTAAAGGATTTTCTGTTGTTGCTGGTGAAATCAGGAAACTTGCCGATGAATCAAAACAAGCAACAAATAAAATTACATCTTTAGTTTCAGAAATAGAGCAAACTACATCTTCAACTATTCTTGCTACGGAAGATAGTGCAAAAGAAATTGAAATCAGCGTAAAAAGCGCACATAATATTTCCGATAATATTTCGGATATTGTCAATAAAATAAAACAAACAGGCATTGATTTAAGTGATGTTCTAACATCTTCCATTGAACAACAATCTATTACAAATAATATCTTTGAAATTATTGATGAAATGCAAAAAGGAATTTCCGAAACACTTAAAACTCTCGAAGAAAACATTGAAAACATTAAAGCATTCTCCGAAATTTCCACGAATATAAAAGATAATATTGCAAATTAATAAGGATTGAAAATGAATTTTAATCCGCAAGAGTTAAATGATATTTTAAATATTTTTAAAGCAGAAAGCGAAGAAATTATTCAAGAATTGAATAACGGGCTTGTTCAACTTGAAAAAAATCCAAAAAACAAACAACAAATAAAACGTTTAATGCAACTTGCACACTCTTTAAAAGGTGCGGCAAGAACTCTCGGATTTAACAGTATTCAAGATATTACACATAAATTAGAAGATATACTTTCTTTTTGGAACAAAGAAGATACGGTTATTGAAGCGAATTCTTTTCGGATTGTATATTCTACGTGCGATTTTTTAAGCACTTTAATCAATAAATCAATTTCTGAAAAAGCTAATGTTGCAGATACAGAAGTTATTTCATTTATCAATAAATTAAAACTTTTAACAACAAATGAAAATACTGCAACTCCGTCTAAAAATCTAAATTCTATTTATTTGGAAAGTATCAGTAAAGATGTTATGGCACATTTGCTTGAAATGCTTATGGTCGCTGAAAAATTAAATACGGATATAACTCAAAAAGATTTATTCGCAATTTTAAAAGAAAAATTGGATTTATTAAAAACTTATTTTGAGAATACCGAATATTCAAATATTTTAGAAAAAGTTAATTTGTTGATAAAATATATCGACAATACGGAAATATATAATTTCGCCGTATTTCAGGCTCGAATTTTTGATTTAAAAAATGAACTTGAAATTTTATATAAACAACTTAATATAAAATTTGATTTTCCTAAAAATAGCAGTATCATTTCAGAAGAAAACGGCGACATTCAAATTGATAATTTTAACGAACAAAAAATTGAAAAACAATTTGAAATTATTACCGATAAACTTCCTTTGATAAAAACAAATGTTGAATGTATTCCTGAAATTATTAATAATATTAAAAATGTTTTTGAGTTTATTCGAAATCAAAATATTATTGAAATATTAAACAAAACAATTGAAATACTTAATTTGTTTTTTACAAAAAATATTGTTGTAGATAATAACTGTTATACTGTTATATTACAATCCGTTCATTACGCAAAAAAATACAACAAAAACAAGTCTGATAATTCAATTGATTATAATAAATCAATTCTAAAAAAATTAAATGTAATAGAAGATATGTTTGGCATTTCTTCCGTAAATACAATTGAAAAAGAAGATAGAAAAACTCTTATTTCGCAATTGGTAAAAAATACAACCGTATATGAACTTCCCGAAATAAAAACGCTTAGAGTAGATTCCGAAAAAATAGATAATTTAATTTCACAATCAGACGAATTATTAATTAACGGAATAAAAACAAGAGAACATTTAATTGACTTATCTGAAATTAATTCTAAATTGTTGAAATGGCATAATATCAGCAAACAAATTAATAATTATATGAAATATTTGGAAAAAAAAGGAGTTTTTTCTTCTGATTCAAATGATACAATTATTTCTTTTTATAAAAGAATGCAAACTTTTGCTATTGAAAATCATGAATTTATTAACGAACTTAATATTGATTTTAACAAACTTTATACGGAAATTACCGAGGACGGAAATAAACTTCACCAAACAATATTAGGAATAGAAAATATTGCAAAAAAAATCAGAGTTTTACCTTTGGCAACAATATTTCATTCTTTTCCGAGGATGATGAGAGATATTGCAAAAGAAAAAAATAAAAAAATTAATTTTATAATTTCAGGAAGTGATACTACCGTAGACAAAAAAATCATTGAAGAAATAAAAATGCCGTTAATTCATATTTTAAGAAATGCGATTGCTCATGGCATTGAAATTCCTGAAGAAAGAATAAAAAACAATAAAGATGAAACAGGGATTATAACTTTAAGTGCAAAACAATCGGAAAATTCAATTATTATAACAATTCAAGACGACGGATACGGTATTAATATACTAAAAATAAAGAATACCGCAATAGATAAAGGAATTTTAACCGAAGAAGAAGCCGATAATATGTCAACAAATGATTTAATGAAATTACTTTTTATTCCCGGATTTTCAACACAAGAAACCGTAAACGATATTTCCGGAAGAGGAATAGGTCTTGACATTGTTAAATCAAAAATTTCTGATTTGCACGGAGAAATACATATTGATTCCGCTTTAAATCAAGGTTGCAGAGTTATGATTAAAATCCCGCTTGCAACTTCTACAATAAAAACATTTATACTAAAATTACAAAATCAAAAATTTGCTATTCCTGTAGATAGTATAAAATACGTTAAAAAAATTCACAAAAATGATATTTTCAACAACAACGGGCAAAATTGTATAATAAATGATAATTGTTCAATTCCGATTTTCAGCCTTTCTGAAATATTTACTCAAAAACCGTATATTAATGATTTTTATACAATTATAACAATTGAAAATCAAGGTAAAAAAGCGGCTTATATTATTGATGAAATTATTGGAGAACAAGAAGTTTTTTATAAAAAATTAATTCCTCCGATTGTAAAAATAAAAAATATCAGCGGCTTTTCAACTCTTCCAAACGGTGAAATTTGTTTGATTATTAACACTTTTGAATTAATCAGAAATACAGTAATTAATAAATATTTGCAAAGTTTTGATATAAAATCATTAACTTGTGATAACTCATCAGAAAACAATAAAAAAATATTACTTTTTAATGATAATCAAATATTTTTAACTACGGTTAAAAATGATTTAAACAATAAATTTAATTGTGTTATTGAATTTAATAATATTAATTCTGTTTTTGATTTTATTCAACAAAATAAAACAGAAATATTAGTTTGTACAATCAATAATAATTTTGATGAAATTTTAAATTTAATAAAACATATTAAAAATGACGAAAATTTAAAAGAAATCAAAATCATAATTTTTTCGGAAGAACCGGAACATGAAATAAAACAGAAATTTAACGAATATAAAATTGATTTATGTGAAAAAATTTCAAATTATAATAAAACCGATTTTATAAATAAAATATTGAAGATGTAGCGTTTTAATGCCAAATTTAAATTTGTGCTTCATTTGAACTTTCATCATTTAAAACAAAATCATAATTAATTGCGGAAGAAATTTTATTACCCCATTCATTAAAAATTTCTTCCGTTGGTTTTTCATAAGAAATCGGCTCACATATAACTAATTTGATTTTGCCTTTAAACGGAATCCAATTATTTTTTTCACAACCTGTAATTGCAACCGGTAATATATCCGTTTTTGTTTGTTTTGCAATAATCGCAAAACCTTTATTAATTTTTTCTATTTTTTTATCTCTGTTAATACCGCCTTGAGGAAAAATTCCCAAACGCCAACGATTTGTCTTTAAAACATTTAAAGCCGTTTTAATTGTTGAAACTTCTAATTTCTCACGATTAACGGGAAAACAAGCAAGACCATCAATAATTTTCGCAAAAATCGGATTTTCAAATAATTCTTTTTTCCCCATATATGCGACAGGTTGATTTATTGCTTCCCCAACCAAAAGCGGATCTAAATGCGAAATATGATTAGGCGAAATAATAAAATTTCTGTCGGAGGGAATATTTTCTTTTCCTATATATTCAATTTTATAGAAAAAAGAAATTAGTAAACGCACCAAAAATAATCTACCGATTAATTGGTTTAAATATTTTTTTTCACTAAAATATTCAATATCTTTTTTGACGCTATATTTTTTCCAAGACATTTTCTACCCTGCAATCGGCACGATATAAGACATATCTGCAAGTTTACTCACAGTTTCGCACCATTTTGTGTAAATTTCATCTATATTCATTTTTGCGGAAATCGGTTCTCCGATTCTGATAAAAATGTCTTTTTTACCTTTAGGATTTTTTATATTTTCTTTTATAACTATGCCTATCGGTAAAATATCTCTTTCCATTTTCTTTGCAATTGAAGCAAAACCTTTTGTTATATTTTCTAATTTATCACCTTTACATCTTGTCCCTTGAGGAAAAATTCCGAAATCCCACGATGTTTTTTTAACGGATAAAGCAGTTTTAATTGTTGAAACATCCAATTTTTCCCTATCGACCGCAAAAGCTCCGCACCAATCCATTAAAAGCATTGACCAAAATTTTTCAAACAATTCTTTTTTTGCCATATATGCAATTGTAAGTTTCGTTTGAGAAGCAATAAAAAACGGATCAAATGCTGCAACATGATTACTTGCTACAACATATTTTACTCCTTTTTTTATATTTTCTAAGCCCTCTGTTGCTTTTACGTTATATTTCATTCTTACTAAATTTATAATAATTACTCGTACCACAAATATTTGGAACCATCTTCTCCAAACATTGAAATTTTTTGCTGTTTTACTTGAATGTTTTGTACTCATTAACAAATACCTTTTCCTTTAAATACTCTTAATTAATTCAGCCAATAATTGTTTGAAATTTTCTTTAACTTTATTTGCCGTATCAATAACTTCCTGATGATTTAAAGGAGAATCGGTAACACCAGCCGCATAATTAGTTAAACAACTTATACCAACAACTTTTATACCACAATAATTTGCAATAATAGCTTCAGGAACCGTAGACATACCAACTGCATTTCCGCCTAACATATTAAACATTTTGACTTCTGACGGTGTTTCATAACTTGGTCCGGTTGTTGAAACATATACACCTTTTTGATAACTGATATTTAATTTTTTTGCAATATTTTCTGCGATATTTACTAATTTTTTAGAATAAACTTCACTCATATCGGGAAATCTTGTACCTAATGTATCATCATTCTTTCCGATTAAAGGATTTGTACCCATAAAATTAATATGGTCGGTAATTATCATTAAATCACCGGGAGTAAATTCTTTTGTAATTGCACCTGCCGCATTAGTTACGATTAAAGTTTTTACCCCTAATTTTTTCATAACTTTTACGGGGAACGTAACTGTTTGCATGGAATACCCTTCATAAAAATGATATCTTCCTTGCATCATTACAACTTTTTTACCGTTAATTTCAGCAAAAACCAATTGCCCTTTATGTCCTTGAACATCTGATTTTTGGAAGTTCGGAATATCATTATATTTTATAACAATTGAATCATAATTATCAGCAAAATCCCCTAAGCCTGAGCCTAAGATTATACCTATTTCCGGTTTGAAATCTTTGATTTTTTCTTGAATAAAATTAATTGTTCTTTCCATACACATAAACCCTTTATCTTATACTAAAAAACACTAAAGTTGCTATACCTATTATTATGCAGTAATATCCAAAAAATGCAAGTGAATATTTACCGACAAATTTTATAAAGTATTTAATACAAAAATAACCCACAAGGGCAGAAACAATTGTACCGGCCAAAATTGCAAACCAATTATATCCTGCAAATTCACTCATATCAATCTTTAAAATCGGATAAACCATAGAAGCTCCGAGAATAATAGGAATACTCAACAAAAAAGAATATTTTGCCGCTATAGTTCTCGACTTTTTATTAAACAAACCGAAAGCAATTGTAAAACCCGAACGGGAAAATCCGGGAAGTGCTGCAAGACCTTGCGCTATCGCCATAAATATTGATGTTTTTAAATCAATTTCTTCTGATTTTTGAGATATTTTTTTTGAAAAATGTTCACTTGAAAACAATAAAATACCTGTAATAACCAATAACACTCCTACAATTACAGGATTATAAACAAGATTTCCTGCAATTTCATTCAACGGAAATGCTATTAAAACGGAAATTATCGTGCCTAATAAAATATATAGCGATAATTTCGCATTTTTATCCGAAAAATTTTTTGTCTTTATTGCATCAAAAAACGCTTTAATCATTTTCGTAATATCTTTTCTGAAAAATATAAAAACAGCAATTAACGTACCAAAGTGCAACATTATATCAAGAAAAATTTCTTGTGAAGTTTCTTGATGAATTTCAGTATTGTTTAATACTTTGTATAAGTTAGAAGTAATTACCAAATGAGCGGAACTTGAAATCGGTAAAAATTCACTAAGTCCCTGCACAATTCCCATAATAATTGTTTGCAATAAATGCATTATAATTACTCCTTTTTTATTTTTAAATATTTAAAAATTAATTTTCAAAATAACTTGCACATGCTTTTTCAGTTTCCCAAACCGAAACTTTTGATACACAAGGTATTGTTTCTTTTAACTTTTTATAAATAAACCTTGATATTATTTCACTTGACGGACTTACATTTTTAAATTCGTCTAATGTGTTAATATCTTTATGATCTAACATATCCAATACTTTATTAAGTTCTTTTTTTAAAACTTTAAAATCAACCAATAAATTAGATTTATCAAGTTCTGAACCAACAATGTATACTTCTGTTTTCCAGTTATGACCGTGTTGATTTTCGCACTCACCATCATAATTTAACAGATGGTGAGCTGCAGAAAATGAACTTTCGACTTTTAATTCAAACATTATAATAAACTTTCTAATTTTTCCGTTACTGATTTGTGTTTAGCTGCAAATTCTTTTCCTCTTGCTTCAATGGCAAGTTTTAAAATTAGAGGAAGATTTAAAGCTTTACCCTCTTTTAAATTATTGGAATAAACTTCTTCATAATTATCGGGAATTCTTAAAGACCAGTTTGAATCACCTGATGTTCCGGGACGGTTATATACATCATATAAGCCTAAGAAATCCGTAAAAAATATTTGAATATTTTCAGCTTTACAAGCAAATAATTCTACGAATTTTGTTTGTGTTAAAAACGGAGCATCTTTTGAAATTCTGACGGCAATTTCTTCTTTTTCTTCTGCTGAAGAATCAGGATATAAATCTTCTGCAAGATTTTTACCGTTTAAATAACCTGCTTCCGTAAATACAGTTGAATTTGCCCACATTGCAATCGGTTCGTTATCGTGAGTACCAACCATTGCCCAACTTCTCGGAGTAATATTTTTGCATCTGTAAGGATGTTCGGGTTTTTCAGGAACAACAAATTGAATTAATTTCATACCTTGCAAATCATACTCTTTCATTACACTGACAACAGGATATGTTAATGTTCCCAAATCTTCACAAACAATATTGTCTTTATCCAAACCGACTTCTTTTGCAGCAGCAATAACGATTTTTTCAACTAAAGCGCCATAACGTTTTACTTGTTCGGGTGTTAATTTCAAAATTCTTTCTTCTTTGTCCGATTCAACTTCGTCATTTAAATCATCCGTTGTGGCAATTGCGTATTTTGACAAAACAGGATGTTCGGGCGAAGAATATAATCTGCCGGCACCTTGTTCTATTCTCGGTTTTTTACCCGATACATATACCCAAGGGTCAATTAAACCTACCATGTGATCGATTCTTACACCACCCGGGTTCTCCGTAAACATTTTTTTATAAAGTTCTTTCATTAATAATCCGCCGTCACCCAATGTTCCGTCAGCATTAAATAACTTTTCTGGGTCCATAACAGGAAATCCCCATGCCTGTCCGTCTTCCGAGAAATAATCGGGCGGACATCCCAGACACCATCCTTTTAAGAAATATGCCTGATAAGCCCAGTTGTCACGGTCAGAAAAAGCTACCTGACGGTCTGCAATCATTTTTATTCCTTTTGATTGGGCATATTTTCTTGATTTATTGTTTTGAACGAAAATAACAAACTGACAGAATGAATAATAATCAATTACATCCGCATATTTTGTTTTTAATTCATCAATTCTTTTTGCAAATTGCACTTTTTGTTCGTCATTTTGCGGATTTAATAAACATTTATCCGTTTCGGATTTCCACATCGGCCAATAATCATTGTTATGTTCAACGATTAATGCTTCATATAAAGAATCTTTTTCTAACCAAAACTTATTGTCTTCTTTATATTTTTTAAAATCATTTTTTAATTCATTGCAAGCAGATTTTTTAAAGTTTTCAAATGCTTCTTTTAATGCTTCTTCTTGCGCATTAAAAATGTAAGAATATGCGGTTCTGTTTGTATTTTTATTCGGATTATTTTCAGTAATTTTATTATAAGTTTCTTCAGAAAGGATTTTACACCATTCATCAGTCGTTAATTGTTCTAAATCAATAAACAACGGGTTATTTGAAAATATTGTGCCGGTATAAGGAGAGGCATCAATTGATTTTGTTTTGCCGGCAGGTCCTAATTGAACATCCGTAAATACTCCCGATAAAAAATCAATTAAATGTTTTGCACTATTTGAATTAATAGTTCCAAATCCGGTATTTTTACCTGTTTCGGCAGGAAAACTGTTTGCGTGTGAAATAAAAGCCAAATGTTTTTTACCTAAAACTTTTAATGCTTCTTTAATCGTTGATTTCGCTTCTTCGCTTGAAAAAAGAGATTTTGTATAATTGTCACAATACATCATAAATACAACCCTTAAAAACTAACTACAAATATATTTTAATTCTTCAAGAAGATTTTACAAGTAAAACCATACAAAAATCTAATAAGTATATTAAACAACTGTTGAAAAACCACTCATACAATTTTTTATTTTCAGTATGGTCAAATATACAAAAACAAAAAGAAAAACACACCTGAACAAGGGTGTGTTATTGGTATAAAGAAAGGAGAGTTTATAAATTTTCTATTTGTTTGCTCATACCTTCAACGCTGTCTTTTAACATTTTCTTAACAACATCATTTTGAGCATCTAACATTTTAACAACTGTTTCTATATTTTTTATCTTGTTTTGAAGTATTGTATCGGCATTATTTAAAACGCTGCTTGAAACTTTTTGATATGCTGCAAGCGGAGCACTTGAACAACCTTGTAATAAATTACCTATTAAAGTTGTACCAAGCCCGAACTCACCCAAATACGGTGACATCGCCTGTAATATACCGCCAAAACCCGATACTACACCTGCTGCAGGCAACAAGAAACTGTCGCCGAAACCAAATCCGGAGCAAAGTCCTGCAGTATATGTCAATGCATTTATGCCGGTTGTTCCTGCAATATCACTTGTTGATACCAACGAAGAAGCACCGCCTGTCATACATCCTGTTGATTGAGAAGTTCCAAATCCGTTTAATACAGGTGCAGCGCCACCGCTAAATCCTGAATAATTAGACAATGAACCGATTCCAAATGAAGATGTAACACCGCTCGTAAGATTAGCAGGATTCCAATATGAAGTTCCGGGGATATTTAATGAAGTTCCGCCACCCATTGTAGACATAAAAGAGCTTGGAGCTATCATACTTGCCAATTTCCATAAGAAACTGCCTGCAGTACCGAAACCTGCGCCATCTGAAGATGAACCGCTAACGGTAATATCTCTTAAAAGGTCGTATGTTTCAAATAACATAGCTGTGGCATCACCGCTCAATCCGCCATATTTATTTGATATAACTAAATAACTATCGTTTTTATAACTCATCTTTTCTCTTACTTTCCTACGTGTTTATTGTGTTTACTAACCTGTTTTTATTTTTAAGCGAACGTTTTAAATGTTCCTTCAATATTTTTATCCAATACTGCTTTTACAGCGTCTAATTCTGTTTGTAATTCGTTTTGTTCCGTGTCGATTTGGTCTAATCTTAACTCAAGAACTTTATCTTCTTGTTGTAATGACTCGGTTTGAGCATTTAAGTCAGCAACTGTTTTGTCATACTCTTCTTTACTCATCGTATAATCTCTTAAAGCTGCATCATAACCTTCCGTGTCATAAGTTCTTGTTGTATCCATATCAAATGTTGATGCGGAAACTAAACCTGAATCATCAAATATATCAGATACGTATTTCATTCTGTTATTTTCATCAAACGTGATGTTTGCACTCGGGAATGAAGTTTTTTCCGTTACTTCTTTGTTAGAAGCATAATATGATGATAAAGTGTTTATTGAAGAATGATTTTCTACGTCTTTCGTACAAAAATAATACGTTAAACCTGTATTGTTTTTATCTTGGAAGTAATAAAATTCTTCATCATTTGATACTGTATCGACTCCGTAAGTATCATTGATAAGTGTTCTCATTGTTGCTGCTTGGCTTGAACCTTTTGTCAACGTATATACATCACCGTTTGTAGTTGTATATGTATATAATTGATTACCCTCAGAATCAACCGTAGTTCCGATTTGAGAAGCATTAACAACATTACCTACCGCAATATTCTTGTTATAAGTACGTTCTGTATCTAAATAGTATGTTCCGTCATCGTTTTGATAATAATTTTTTACGATGTATGAACCGTCATAACCTTGTGTATTTGTTAATTCAAAAGAATAATCCGTTTCATAAAATTCCGTAACATCGGGAGCTACTGGAACATTCATCGCCAATAACTTACTGTATAGCGCATTAACTTCTTGAGATAATGCCGTACGTTGTTGGTTAACTTGTTGACCTTCATATTCTATATTAGATTTTCTTGCCGTTATTCCTAAAAATCTTGCTTGTGAAGCTGCTAGCCCCATTGTTTTTCTCCATTCTTGTTTGTTACCTGAATTGTTTATCGACCAATTTATTTTTAAACTTTAATTTTTAATTCAAAATTGTAAAGTTATGTTAACAAAAATGATTAAAACACTTACTATTCTTACGTTTTCTTTTTAATAATATTTTTTCAAAAGTCAAAATTTAAACAAAAAAAGAGTTAAAGAAAATTCTTTAACTCTTTTTTTACATAAGAATTTTAATTATTGTTGTTTGGGAACTTTTTTCTTGCGAAGATCAACTTTTCCGTTAGAAATATTATAAATTACCTGAGTTGCTTTTTCTACATAATCTTTATAACGAGGGTCATCAATTTCACCTGATTTTATTAATTTATCGGCGCTGTCGAAATAAGCTTCCAATGATTTTTGACGAAGATTTTTATCTTCTCCGTACCACTCTAAAAATGTTTTATTACTTTTTGTACAATTGCAAGCCGAATGCATAGCCAAATAATTAGAAATTTCGTCATGGTGACGTTCTATATCTCTTGCTAAAATATGGTCGGTATTCGGCACGGAAGTTGAAAACATTCTGAGTGCAATATCATAAGAATTCCAGTCTTTATTATTTTTATCCGTACCCGAATATTTAATAATCCAAGCAGAATTCAAATCGGAAGATGTCGGGAAGTTTCTTGCAATTTGTTGAAGTTTTTCATATTTAACCACATTTATAATAGGTACTCTGCTGATTTTATCAATTAATATTTTTCTTCTAAAAGGAGAACTTGGTTTTTCTTGCTTGATAATACTTTTTAATTTCAAAACTTTTTCAAGCAAAATATCTCGTTCAGCACGTGGTAATGTTTTTGCCAACCGTATCATTTTGTTAGCCATATCCATTTGAACTTCTTGTAAAAGCGGTAATTTGATATTTCTTAACTTCACAAGAAGTTTTCTAATATCTTTTTCACCGGTTCTTTCCGATAATTCTTGTAAGTCTTTTAAAACACTACTTTCAATTGGTCGTAAATATTCTTTATATGAATCAACAATGTTTAAATATTCATTGGGAGTTGTTTCATCCAATTTCTCTTTAAATTCATAGAATTTATCTTCAGGCATTAATTTAACACCGCAAGCAGGGCAAGGAATTTTATCATAATCAACCAATCTGAAATCTCCGGGGAGTTCTATCTCGTTTCGATTTTTGCTTGAATATAACTTTTCACTTCCTTTTGGAATATAATAATATACCTGCCCGTTTGAAACATAAGATTTAATTTCACGGGGTCTTCTTTCTTTCGCCGCAAATGTTGTTGTTGCTGCCGGTTTTGCAACCGTCTTTGGAACCGAATAACACATGACCATCGGGGAAATTC
>CAZGRH010000028.1:0-13453 GCA_964527005.1 uncultured Muribaculaceae bacterium
TTATAACCTACAAGTCTGTCTAAAATTTGTCTTGTTTGTTGGGCTTTTACTCTTTGCATATCAATTTGTCTGTAATTTTCTACGGCATGAGTAACCGCTTTCGGCGTTATTTCATTAAATTCTATTCTAAAAACTTTCTCATCAGGCACATCAATAACTTGTCTGACATGCCAAGCAATAGCTTCTCCCTCACGGTCAGGGTCGGATGCAAGAAAAACTTTATCAGCTTTTTTTGCTAAATCGTTTAATTTTTTTACTACCGCTCTTTTTTCCGGAATAACTTCAAAAGTAGGTGTAAAATTATTTTGAACATCAAATCCTAATACCTTTGGCGGAAAATCTCTAATATGCCCATAACTTGCTTCTATTTCGTACGAACTTCCCAAAATCTTTTTAATCGTTTTTGATTTTGCGGGTGACTCAACTATTACCAGTATATTTTCTTTCTTTTTCGCCATTTTTCTCTCTATATTAATGCCATATATTTTTCGCCGTTTGTTTGCGAAATTATTCCCTCTAATTCTAACTTTGTTAATATTACCATTAAATCATTAATATTCAAGTTTGTTTTTATAATTAATTCATCAACAGATAGCGCATCTTTTTTTATATACTCTAAAATTAAATTTTCATTCTCATTTAAATTATTGTCGGAACAATCCGTATCAACTTTTTTGTGTATTAAATCCGGATTTATTTTCCAATTTAACGCATCTAAAATATCCTTGTAATCCGTAACTATCGTTGCACCGTTTTTAATTAATTTGTATATACCTGCGGTATTCGGATTTGAAATCAACCCCGGCATACACATTAATTCTTTTCCTTGTTCAAGTGCTAGTCCGGCACTAATCATCGCACCTGATTTAAGAGCTGCTTCCGCAACTAATACCCCATTTGAAAGCCCGCATACAATTCTGTTTCTTGCCGGAAAATGCCAGCTTATAGCATCCTCATCAGGCCAATATTCCGAAATTACGGCACCATGAGTTTCCTTTATTTGATTAAACAACCCGATATTTGATTTCGGATAAATTTTATCAAATCCTCCGCCAATTACGGCAATTGTTTTAACATTATTATTTATAGCGGCTTTATGCGCAATGGTATCAATTCCTTCTGCCATTCCCGATACAATAGTTATATCCGTTCCTTGAAATCCCGATAATATTTTAGTAAGCGTAATTTTTGCACTTTCACTTGCTTTTCTTGAACCAACAACTGCTAAACATCTGTCTAAATTACAAGATTTCAAATTTCCGACGACAAACAATCCAAAAGGGGGATTAAATATATTTTTTAAAAGCGATGGGTATTCTTCATCTTCCAAACAAATATATTGAAATCCTCTTTGCTCTATATAATCAAGACATTCATCAGGGTCAACATTCGGACGTTCTTCCAAAAAACTTTCAATCGAACGTTTTTGCAAATTCGGAATTTGCCATAAATCATAAGCTTGTGCATGCCAAGCAAGTTCTATGTCACCAAACCAATTATAAATATTATTAACGAATGCCGGACCGACTTTTGTTAATTTGGAAAATGCGCACCAATACTTTTTATTTTTCATAAAAATAAGACTGATATAAACTATGCGTTACATTTTCCGCTATTCAATAAATCTTCGTATTGGGTTTTATAATAAGCTGCCAGTCTGCAAGCCAAATCATATTTTTGTTCCAAATTACTTTTTGCAGAAAGAATTATAACATCAGTATTCATAATATCAGGGGTTGTAATTTTATCTTTTGAATCTTGTTCTTCTTTTTTTCGAGCAAAATTAACTCTTGTTACCGGTTGATAATTAACAATAGAATTTATAGACTGAATTTTCATTACATTTACCCTCTGTGAACAATATACCCATGCTCAAATTTTATCACAGTGACTTATAAAATTCAACTGATAAATCAGGTGGTTTCAGTCGGATAATAAATCCGCAAGAGGAGTTTCTATTTTGCCGTTTAATGCTTTATCCGTTTGTTTTAATTTTTTTGAAATTTTATCAATTTCTTCAGTCCAAACAAAGTATTTATTTATAAACTCTTCTCCTTTTTTAAAATCTTGTGATAATTGAACTTCTATAATTTCTGTCAACATTTTATTTGCCGTTGCGGTCATTTTTTCAAGATTTATATCAATAATACCATCATTTGAAACTGATATAGCACCCTCTTTTATAAAGAAATAAGCTTGCATAACCGTTCTGACTCTATGAGCCTGAGATAAATCAGGTTTTGCCTTTAAAAAGCAATTAGCGCCAAAAGTAGTCAATATTTCTTTTTTTTGTTCATCCGTATATACATTTGCTTCGGTTAAACAGTCCAATAATGCCAAAGAACCCATATCTGCTTTGTTTTCTTCGATAATATTTTTGTATTTTCCTAAAGTTTCAGTTCCTGATTTAGGTCCGAGAGAATGAACATTTTCGTGTCCTATAGTAAACCAATGATCCGCTTCGGGATTATAATATTTATGCAATTCAGGATTTAAAGTATTTTCAAGACGTTCTTTTCTTCTTTTAAGAGCATCGGGAGAATTACTTGTTCTTATCTGTCTGTGATATACGTTTCTTCTTCCTCCGCCAATTGTTAACGACAATTTATCATTATTCGGTAAATTTTGTGCAATTGTAATTCCGCCTCTATAAGAACCCTCATCGCCTCTTAAAGAAACCAAGTCAACATCAACCATCGTTTGTAAATTATTGTCATCAGAACTGATGTTTTGTTCATATTTTTCATTTAAGGGCATATTTTTTGCCATTAAAGGCAAATAATCTTTTATTCTAAGTAAATCTTTGGTTCCTTGCTTATTTACAATTCCTACCCTTATTCCGATTGAATCTTTCGAAACAGGTGTAATATCATATTTTTCCAATAAATTTTTAAGTTCTTCATCTTCAATAACACAACCTGTTAAAAGATCGGCATATTGTTCTCGTGAAACAGTAAATTCTAAAGGAGTATTTTGTAATGTTGCCCATTTTTTATCTGCATAAGCATCCAGCATAGGATTATTTTCCCTTAATGCTTTTGCCTGCAGTTTTAAATATTCGTTAAAATCTTGATTTGTAGATATTTCACTTGCAATTTCAAGTTCTTTTGCAATATTTTCAAACTCTTCTTTAAATTCTTCCGTATAATCAACGGCAACCAGCTTATTGTCTTTTCTTTTAACCATCGTTCTTTGATTTAAAATCTTTTTTACTTCTTCAATTTCATCCGATTTTAACATCTCTTTTAAGATGTTGCAAAATTCATTTTTTGTAATATCAGACGGGTAAAATCCTTTACCCATAGGTTCTTTTACATTTTTTGCCAAAACTACTTTCTTAGATTCTGAATCTATTCCGATTATTCCCAATTGTGCATCAAATAATATTTTTGTCAGTTCTGCCTGTTTTTTGCCATTTTTAATTTCATCATTAAGAAAATTTAAAAAAGGTATATTTAACTCATTATCCTGTTTCATAAAAACGGAATTTGCATAATCAGCAGCCCTTACCAAATGTTTCAATGCGTCTTTATCGCCCTGTTCTAAATCAGTATATTCTTTAGCATCATTTGACAATAAAGGTTTTCTTATAAGTATGTCTTTATTTGTTCTTTTTTCAAGTTCTTCAATTGATAAATTATATTCAAATTCCATTTTTTTACTCCTCTTTGAAAAATATACCTGATTAGTGAAAAATTTACATGGTACATTTGGTATATTTTCAAATATTATTGTATAATTAATAAATAATAGCCTTAACTGAAAGGGAGAAAGTGATTACGTTTCAAGAAGCGACTTTGATTGATTTTGCAAAAGAAGTATTACAAACAGAAGCAGACTCTATAATAAAATTAAAAGACCGTTTAAATTCTAATTTACAACAAGCGGTTGAAATTATAATGTCATCAAAAGGAAGAGTAATTGTTACCGGAATGGGGAAATCAGGGCATATTGGAAGAAAAATTGCCGCTACTTTATCTTCAACGGGAACACCTGCGTATTATTTACATCCTGCCGAAAGTACACACGGCGATTCGGGTATTATAACAAGAGAAGACGTTGTAATTGCAATTTCAAACAGTGGTGAAACTACAGAATTATTAAATCTTCTTCCTTTAATAAAAAGATTTGAAGTTCCTTTAATTGTTTTTGCGGGGAATGAAAATTCGACGTTAGGAAAATCCGCAGATATTTACTTTGACTTATCTGTGGAAAAAGAAGCATGTCCGTTGGGTAAAGCTCCAACTGCAAGTACAACGGCAACTTTAGCAATGGGCGATGCACTTGCTATGTGTTTGTTAAAACAAAGAGGTTTTTCAAAAGAAGATTTCTTGTTATTTCATCCGTCAGGTTCTTTGGGAAGAAGTATACTTTATATGGTTAAAGATTTGATGTTGAAAGATTTTGACAAACTTCCCGTTGCACATGAAAATGACAGTTTTATCGAAACAGTTGATTTAATTTCAAAAAAGAAATTGGGTTGTGCTTTAATTGTTGATGATAACGGAAAACTAACAGGATTGTTGACAGATGGTGATATAAGAAGAATTTTATTAAGGTATCCTGATGTTTCAATATTACTAACAAAAAACGTAATGTCAAAAAATCCGAAAACAATAAGCGCAGATGATATGGCAACTAAAGCTCTCGCTTATATGGAAAAATATTCGATTACATCTTTAGTCGTTTGTGATAAAGATAACAAGCCGATTGGCATTATTCATGTTCATGATTTATTAAAAGCCGGAGTTGCATAATTATGTTAAATTTAAACGAAAAAGCATCTAAAATCAAAATGGTAGTATTTGATGTGGACGGAGTAATGACGGACGGAAGTATTACCTATGATGAAAACGGCATTGAATATAAAACATTTAACGCAAAAGACGGACAAGGCATTGTTTGCCTTAAAAACGCAGGAATTATAACCGCAATAATCACGGCACGAAACAATGCAACAGTAAAACATCGTTTTGATAATTTGGGAATGCACCGTTTGTTTATGGGTGAAAAAGATAAACTTACCGCACTAAATCAACTTTTAGAAGAATATAAATTAGAATATTCTCAAGTTGCTTATATGGGGGATGATTTGCCCGATATATGCGTACTAAAAAAAGTCGGATTAGCTTGTTGTCCTTATGATGCGGTAGATGAAGTTAAAGAAATATGTCATTTCATTTCGTCCAAAACGGGCGGAAAAGGTGCAATCCGTGAAATGACTGATTTAATAAGAAAAAATATTTAATACTTTTAATAATGAGGCATTTTATGATATTGGATAAAATTAATTTTCCCGTTGATTTAAAAAATTTAAACTTGAATGAATTAAATTCATTAGCAAATGAAGTTCGAGAATTGATTATAAAAAAAGTTAATACAACAGGCGGTCACATGGCGCCGAATTTGGGTGTTGTAGAAATGACGATAGCTCTTCACTACGTTTTTAATGCACCAAAAGACAAAATTATTTTTGATGTTTCACATCAATGTTATACTCACAAAATATTAACAGGAAGAAAAGACGGTTTTTTAAACCCTGATTTATATTACAAATATACTGGTTATACCGCACCTGAAGAAAGTGAATACGATTTATTTAAAGTAGGTCACACATCCACTTCTGTCAGTTTAGCAACAGGTTGTGCAAAAGCAAGAGATTTAAACAATGATAATTATAATGTAATTGCACTAATCGGCGACGGTTCGTTAAGTGGCGGCGAAGCTTATGAAGGGTTAAACAATGCAGCAACACTTAATTCTAATATAATTATTCTTGTAAATGACAATGATATGTCAATTGCGGAAAATCATGGCGGGTTATACGCTAATCTTAAAGAATTACGTGATACAAAAGGAAAATCAGAAAATAATTTCTTTAAAACTTTAGGCTTTGAATATTTTTATGAAGATTGCGGAAATGATATTGAAAAATTGATAACAATTTTTGAAAAAGTTAAAAATACTGATAAACCTGTTGTTGTTCATGTTCATACACAAAAAGGGAAAGGGCTTTTACAAGCCGAAAATAATAAAGAAAAATTTCATTGGGTAAATCCAAATGTTCTTGATGAAAAAAATGAAACCGATATAACAACAATTGAAGATTATAATTCCGTTACAAAAGAATTTATTTTAAACAAGGTGAAAGAAGATAAAAACGCAATAGTTGTTTGTGCTTCTACCCCCGGAGTTTTTGGTTTTGATAGCGAATTCAGGGAAAAATTAGGAAAACAATATACAGATACGGGAATTGCGGAAGAACATGCGATTGCATATTGTTCAGCACTTGCGAAGTCAGGAGCGAAACCGATTTTATCGTTAATGAGCTCTTTTGTTCAACGTACTTATGACCAAATTTCACAAGATTTGTGTTTAAATAATTCCCCTTTAACATTGTTAATACACTGGGGCGGAATATCAAGCGCCGATGCTACTCATCTGTGTTCTTTCGACATTGCATTAATCAGTAACATTCCAAATATAGTATATTTAGCACCTGCATGTAAAGAAGAATATACCGCAATGTTAAATTGGTCTTATAATCAAAATAAATATCCCGTAGCCATAAGAATACCCGCAGGTGAGCTTATTTGTTCGGGAGTTAAAGATAATACGGATTATTCTTTATTAAATAAATTTCAAATTGTTGAAAAAGGTTCTGATATTGCAATTATAGGACTCGGTAATTTCTTTAATTTCGCAAAAGAATTAAAACAAGAAATATTAACAAAATTAAATATCAATTCAACATTAATCAATCCTAAATTTATAACAGGAATTGATAACGAATTATTAGAAAATTTAAAACAAAACCATAAACTTGTAATAACACTTGAAAACGGAATTTTAAACGGAGGATTCGGTGAAAAAATATCTCGTTTTTATGGTAATTCAAATGTGAAAGTTTTAAATTACGGCGCAATGAAAGAATTTACGGATAGAGTTGATATAACGGAACTTTATAAAAAATATCATCTAACTAAAGAATTAATAATAGAAGATATTGAAAAATTAACATAAAAAAGAGGAAAGTTTTTCAACTTTCCTCCTTTTTACAAATAAAATCTTATTCTTCAAAATATGCAGGATTTTCCAATGCATCCGCTGTTTCTCCAATAGGAGTTAAAGAATCTCCTTGAGAAACGCTATAACCAAATAAATCATAACCGAATTGGTTCGGACCTTTATCACCATTTATATCAAAATAAACGGCTAAATTGTCTAATGTCCAACCGTCATTATTTATATATACATAAAAGTTGTCATTAACAATAAAAGAACCGTCATCAATTTGTGTTTCATCAAATTTACTTCCGTCAAAATTTTTATAATGAATTTTCTTTAAAACTGTTAAACTTGGATCAGCATTTAATCTTGCGGCAATAACCTCTAATACATCAGGTGTTGTACCACGAGAATATTTTCCGAAAATAAGGTCATCTTTTTTTTGAAATACATTATAAATTGCTCTATTTTTTTCAAAAAAAGCTTTCCCTAAATCTGTATTTGTATCTTCACTTCCTTGATTGCAACCTGAAAATAAAGGAACTAAGCAAAGAACAAATAATAATACTAAAGTTTTTTTAATTGAAAGCATTTCTAATTCTCCTTTTTTTGATTGAAGTTTATCATATTTTATAAGTAATTGCAAGATATTCGATAATTTTTTATATGTCTTATTTTTTTATAAGCAACTTTTTTTTTGTTTGTATTTATAATCAACATAGACTTAAAAACAAGGAGATAAAAATGAATATTTCATCCGTTTCATTCACGGGAAAAAAAGAAATTTATGATTTGGCAGAAAGATATATGCCGCTGACAAAAGAAGAAAATTTTATAAAAAACAGTGCTTGTGATGTTCATGATGTAAAAGTTTCAAATTTTCAAGGACAACCATATTGTTCAAGAGAAGGTGAAATGGTTGTAGAAAATTACATTGACATGTTAGACAGAATAGGACGTTCAAGGTTTTCATATCTTGTAGCAATGGACACATTTTCTTCGGATGTGGTAAAAAGCGGAATTAACGGATATGATAAAAAATTGGCGGAAGCTACGTTAAAAATTGCCGCAGATACTCCCTCTGTTACAAAATTTGATATTTTGAACAATTTAGATTTATATTCACAAAAGTTAAATACGGAAGCATAATAAACCATTATATCTGATTAATAATTGTTAATAATTGTAATATTTACAACAAAAACTATCAAAAAATTTTTCTATGGTTTTTTATGCACTTGCAAGTGGTTAAAGTGAGGAATGTTATGAATATTGGAAAAATAAATGTACAAAATCCATCTTTCGGCTATAAAACAATTATAGATATCGGAGCAAGTAACCCGAAAGGAACTTGTAAGGTATTGGTTAAATCCGATGACGGAAGAGATTTGTTTAAAAAGAATTGTTTTTTAAACGATACAACAAAAGGTTTTAAAACGCACGATGCAGCCACAAATAAGACGGATGGCGGTCAAGCTGATTTTATTAAAAAATTAGACAATGTAATTTTTAATGCTTCAAATGAATTAAGAGATAAAGCACATAAAGGAGAAATTCAATTAGCAAAAGGTGCAGACGGCTCATTTAATGATGATGCGAAATTATCGGGTGTTGCTGTATTTGTTCCTGGAACTACTTTTACATACAGACAAGATGACAGAATTGCATTTATGCCGAATTTGAAAAATGATAAAGGTGAAGCAATCGTTGATGTTGATTTTAAATCTTATGAAAAAGATATAAAAGCTTCAAAATCACGTCCTTTTGCTCTTGAATTAAATCCGTCAAAAGATTTTGAGTTAATAGTTACAAAAGATTTAGGCGGTGCAGGTTTGGCTATTGCTCAAATTATGGCACAACAAGACAGATTAAACCCAGGAGATTATATAATGGGTGTTATGACAGGTGGCGGCTTCGGAAGTGTTGATATTAAAGTTAAAGGTGATTATGCAATTCCGGAAAATCAACCGAGAGTTGAAATTGAAACATCGGAAAGCAGTTCTTATTTGTCGGGTAACGTAACTATTTATGAAACTATTTCCGATAAATTAGAAGAAATTTTAAAAATGGATAATCCGAAAAATGCATTAGTTGATTTAGTCGGTTCAAAAGATAAATTTCAAGATTTAATTCCTGTTTTAGGAAAATTAGGACGTCAAGGTGTAAGCGTAAAATCACATATTGCAACATTTTTAAAAGAATTAAAATTGAATTTAAGTGATGCTGATTATGATAAATTAATAGCATTAACACAAAGAGTCGGTGATGCAAGAATTGTTTCAAATAACACAATGTATGTTTCATCTTCGGATGTGGATTTGTATAATGAAATAAAATCATCACCATTCTTTAAAGAAGTTAAATCAGATGTTCCTAATAAACATATGTTTTCAATGAATGACAAAATTATTTCTCCTCAAGTAATTAAAAAAGCGAGAATACAAACTGTTAATGACTATGCAAACGCAGTATCCTTAATATCTATCAATAAAATTAATGATTGTATCAATAAAGTCGTTTTAGTAGGTCCGTTTGCGCAAGGCTTGAACACACATGTTCGGGAACATCAAGAAGATTACGGCGCAAAAGATTTAACCGATTTGATTATGAATAAAATTAAAACAAATATTGACGAAGACCACGTTGATTTACCGTCAACAAGATGGTTATTGGATTTGTATAATTTTGAAATCATTTGTGATAAATCAATCAATTTCCCCGATAATACATACGCAGGTGATTTGCTGTTAAAACATCAGTTAAGTTTTACCCCAAATCGTGGTTCTTGGTTTGAAATTCCTTTAAGTGTATTAAAAGAAAAACCGGCAGAAAAGTCGAAAAAATAATAAATAAAATTTAATGGCGCAGAAAGGAATACCCAAAACAGGTATTCCTTTTTTCTTTGTTTGTTTTGTGTATAATTTTTATTGTATAAAAATTTGGAAGATTTTATGAATTATCCTTTAGTGTCAATAATTGTGCCTGTTTATAATACCGAAACATTTATTGAAAAATGCTTAAAATCATTGATTAATCAAACATATTCAAACCTTGAGATATTAATTGTAAATGACGGTTCTTGTGATAATTCTTTAAAAATAATTGAATACTTTGCCGAAATTGACGATAGAATTAAAGTTTATAATCAAAAAAATTCAGGTGCGGCAAGTGCAAGAAATTTAGCGTTAGATAAAATGCACGGTGATTATGTTATGTTTTGCGACAGTGATGATTTTTACGAGCAAAATATGGTTGAAAGAATGCTTGGACTAATCATCAGAGAAAATGTTGATTTTGTTGTTTGTAATTCTTTTGCGAAAAATTGTGAATATCCAAAATTTGAATTAAGAAAAAATTTTTATGAAAACAAATATTTAAAAGAGGGGAAATTTCAACTTACGATAAATACTCTGTTAACAATGAATATTTTTCTTTGGAATAAAATTTTAAAAGCAGATAAAATAAGAAAATATAGTATTCGTTTTCCTGAAAATATTTATTCTTGTGAAGATAATTATTTTATGTACAAGTATTTTATGTTCAGTCAAAATTATTATTATTTACAAGAAAATTTATATTATCATTCAATACGAAAAAATTCATTAATGGATAAATTTTACGGCAAGACTGCCGATAAAACTTTATATTATGCTCCTTTTGTTAAATTTGACGATTTATATGATTTTTTAAAAAAGAATAACGCACATAAAAAATTAAAGAAAATTTACTTTTTGTATTTTGCGATGAGAATAAAATGGATTTGGAATTTATATAGTGAGGAGCAAGCTGAAACTGCTATAAATATAATAAAAAATATATTAGAATATACCGATTATAATCCCGAAAAAAACAGTTTTTTTGCATTAATTAATAATATGAATTTACAACAAATACGTGATTTTATTAAAACGAAAAGCATATTTACAATTGCATTAGGTATAGAAAAATAATACTCTTTTTTTAAGAAATATTCTATGTTAAAATTTTTTTGAATGGACAATTTTAATATAACAGACGGGAGTAAACATTGATTTTATTTTTATTATTAAGTGCAGTAATATTGTATTTGGCTATTTTTAGTAACAATTTTTTAAAGAACTTAGGCATTCCTGCATTATTGTTTTTCTTGTTTTTGGGAATGATTTTTGGTTCTGACGGTATTTTTAAAATAGATTTTACCAATTATTCTTTAACAAAAGAAGTATGTTCCATTGCTTTAGGATTTGTTATTTTTTACGGTGGCTTTTGCACAAAATGGAATACTGCAAAACCTATAATAAAACAAGCTTGTTGGTTGTCTACGGTTGGTGTTTTATTTACTGCAATTTTAACTTGCGTTTTTTGTTATTTCGTTTTAAATGTGAGCTTTTTGGAAAGCTTTTTAATCGGTTCTGTTATTGCATCAACAGATGCTGCTTCAGTCTTTTCAATTCTTAAATCAAAAAATTTAAACTTAAAAGAAAATACGGCTCCTTTATTAGAAATTGAAAGCGGTAGTAATGACCCGATGTCTTATATTCTTGTAATTTTAGCAATTACTTTATTACAAAGTAATAATGCGGGTTTTGTTTTTTCACTGTTTTTAAAGCAAATGTTGTTCGGAATTATTATAGGTGTTATTGTCGCAAAAATTGCAATATTTATTTTTGAAAAAACCAAATTAATAACTGACGGTAATGACACATTATTTTTAATTGCATTAATTCTTACCGCTTATTCAATTCCTGAAGTAATAAACGGAAACCCGTTTTTATCCGTATATTTATTAGGAATAATTTTAGGTAATGCTAAAATAAAAAATAAAATTTCATTAATGACATTTTTTGACGGAATTACGCAATTATGTCAAATCGGAATATTTTTTATTTTAGGATTGTTATCTTTTCCGACAAAAGTAATTCCTTTAATACCGACAGGAGTTTCAATATTTTTATTTTTAACCTTTATTGCAAGACCCGTTGTTATATTTGCTATATTAAAAGCATTTAAAGCTTCAAACTCACAATGTATACTTGTGTCACGGGCGGGATTAAGAGGTGTTGCTTCTATTGTATTTGCCATTATTGCTGCGAACACGGTTAAACTTCATTATGATTTATTTCATTTAGTCTTTTTAATTTCCATATTATCGGTTGCATTTCAAGGTACTTTACTTCCTTATTTCGCAAAGAAAACAAATATGCTTGACGAATTTTCCGATGTAAGAAAAACTTTTAACGATTATCAAGAAGAATCTGCAATTAAATTAATGAATATAAAAGTTTTGTCGGATAATCCTTGGGTCGGTAAAGAAATTAAAGATATTAAATTTCCTGAAAATTCTTTAGCTTTAATTATAAAAAGAGGAAGAGAAAAAATAATACCGAAAGGCAATACGGTAATATTAGAAGGCGATAGCGTTATGTTAAGCTTGCCGAAAACGAGTTTGGATGAAGACATAACATTAAAAGAAGTTCTTATTGATAAAAAACACAGATGGCATAATAAAAAAATAAAAGATTTAGGACTTCAAAAAACAGAATTAATAGTTATGATAAAACGCAATAATGAGAATATAGTTCCAAACGGGGAAATAGTATTGCAAGATAATGATTTAGTTGTTTTATATAATTAATTTTTTATTCAAATATTAAGCGGATTGTAAAATTATTGTTACAATCCGCTTATTTTTTTTAAGTTATTTTTTTATTTGCCGATAATCAATTTAAATAGTCAAAGAAAAAGGAGTATTAAATGAGCTGGTTTAGTTTTTTGCTTAAAACTGCGATAAAAACAGGATATAATTACATTAAAAATAATAAAGTATCATCAGGTAGTTCAAGTAATTCATCAAGCAGTTCAATTACAACAAAACCGCAGCCGAATGATTCTTTTGTTTCTTCAAGTACGAGTTCGTCAAATAATTCTTCAAATGTTTCATCTTCCAATTCAGTTTATGATGCATTCGGTTATGATTCAAACGGATACGACAAAAACGGTTATGACAAAAACGGATACGATAAAAACGGTTATGATAAAAACGGTTATGACGAAGACGGATATGATAAAAACGGATATGATAAAAACGGTTATGACCGTCTCGGTTATAATGTAGACGGCTATAATAAAAGCGGTTACAATAAAAAAGGTTATAACAAATACGGTTATAATAAATCAGGATACGATTCAAACGGTTATAATGCAAGCGGATACGATAAAGACGGATATGACATATACGGTTATGACGTTGAGGGGTATGACCGCAACGGATTTGACAGAGCAGGAATTTCAAAATTTCAGTCGGAAGATGTATTCTTTGACTCTTGCTTCTCAGATTATGCTGATGAAGAATTTGATTTAGACGGTTTTAATATAGCTGGATTTGATAAAGACGGTTATGACAGAAACGGCTTTGATGTATATGGTTACGACAGAGATGGCTATAACAAACAAGGCTATGATGTAA
>CAZGRH010000029.1:0-13200 GCA_964527005.1 uncultured Muribaculaceae bacterium
CGATGCACCTGACTATCATTTTATTCCTGTTGGTAATGCCGGTAACATCACGGCATATTTTAAAGGATATGAAGAATTTTTTGCTCTTAAAAAATCTTCTCATTTGCCTAAAATGATGGGTTATGAAGCAGAGGGTGCAGCTGCAATTGTTAGAGGTGAAAGAATTCTAAAACCAGAAACGATTGCAACCGCAATAAGAATTGGTAATCCTGCAAGTTGGAAACAGGCTGAAAGAGCAAGGGATTTATCAAACGGTACAATTGATTGTGTTTCAGATAATGAAATTATTGAAGCATATCGTTTAATGGCTTCAACTGAGGGAATATTAGCAGAACCCGGAAGTGCCGCTTCAGTTGCAGGATTAATAAAAGCCAACAAACTCGGATTAATAAAAGAAGATTCAACTTGCGTATGTATACTTACTGGTAACGGGCTAAAAGACCCTGACAGTGCAATTAAGTATTCAAATTCAAATGTAATCAAAACGAAAGCTAATTTAAACGAAATATTAAAAGTTATTAATTTATGAGGTTAATATGAAAATAGGTATTTTGAGCTTAGGATTAATAGGTGGTTCTTTGCTGAAAGTGTTGAGCGAAACAACACATGAAATTCACGCAACGACCCGAAATATTGATACAATTGTTGCTGCAAAAAAATATACCAAATATGTTTCTAATGACATTGCCGAATTAAAATGTTGTGATATGGTGTTTGTTTGTTCACCTATAAATAAAACAATCGAAGCACTTGACTCTTTGGAAACAATTGTTTCTAAAGAGTGTATTGTGCTTGATTGCTCAAGTGTAAAAGAATTTGTCATGAAAAAGAAACGCCCGTATAATTTTATCGGTTCACATCCTATGGCAGGTACCGAATTTAGCGGATTTGAAAATTCGTTCAAAGAACTTTTTTCGGGTGCAAAATGGGTATTAACCCCCTCAGCCGACATTGATGAAAATATTATTTTAAAAGCGGAAGATATTATTTCGATTACAGGTGCTGTTCCGATTTTGGCAGATGCTGCAGAACATGATGAAGCGGTTGCAATGATTAGTCACATGCCTTTGCTTCTTTCACAAGCTTTGTATGAGTCTGCAAGTAGTAATAAACTTGCTTTATTACTTGCCGCAAGCGGATTTCGTGACATGACAAGACTTGCAACATCAAATCTTGATATGGCTTTTGATATGAGAAGATATAATCAACAAAACATTGATGCTTCTTTTTATAAATTAATACATTCTTTCGAAAATTTAAATAATTCAACGGATAAACAAAAATTTTTAGAAATTAAATATTCCAGATTAAAAATGTACTCAAAAGACGGGAAAAATATATTGGAATAAATTATTTTTTCAGATATTCCAAAAATGCTTTACATCCGTCAGTAACATCATAATACGTTTCATCGAAATTTCCGGTATACCAAGGATCTTTAATATTTCGTGGATTATTTGTATAGTCTAAGAGTCTTTTTATTTTATTTTTCGTGTCTTTACCGACAATAGATTCGATGTCGTATATATTTTCCATATCCATAGCAATTATATAATCAAAGTAATTATAATCTTCTTTTCGAATTTTACGTGAATAATGTTCACTAAATTTAATGCCTTTTTTTCTTAAAATTTCTTTTATGCCCCGGTGTATTCCAGCATGACAAATTTCATTGTAACCCTCGGTACCTGCCGAATCTATTTCAAAATTCCCATCAAGCCCGCATTTTTGTACCATATCTCTAAATATGATTTCTGCCATTGGAGATCTGCAAATGTTACCTAAACATACAAATAAAACTTTAATCATAAAACCTCAAATAATAATATAAAAAACACCGGATTTACCGGTGTTAAATGGCGGAAAAGGTGGGATTCGAACCCACGGTGCAGATTACTCCACACAACACCTTAGCAGGGTGCCGCCTTAAGCCTACTCGGCCACTTTTCCTAAGCGTTATTTAATAATAACATAAATGTAACTTTTTATTCAAGTAAATTTTAATATTTTTATTAAATAATTTATTTTTATGCATTTTTTTGATATAAATACATGAAGTAAGATTTTATAATACACAGAGAGGGACGAAACGTGAAAATAACACCGCTAATTAACAATAGGGTTAATTTTGGTTATGACAAAAAATTAAATAAGGAATTAGTTAAAAATTTGAATTTACACCCTGATAAGCATTGGGCTGCTACATTATCAAACTTAAATACGCAATGTAATGAACTTGAAGATTACATAAAACTTCAAGAAAAAATTAAATCCGAACCTGAGTCTAAAATGGCTGATTATGTAGATTTATTTTTATCTTTTAAAGATGCATTGTGCGGTTTTGTATATCAAACTTTTGAAAATATGAACTTTGCAGAAAGAGAATACTCTTCTTATATTGATGAGTTTCAAAAAAACGGTGAAAATCCAAATGATTGGAGAAAAGATTTATGCGCTAATTTAACTAATTGGTTTAATTCAACAGAACAAAATCTTGAAAATTTTAAAAAAGCAAACTCAGAATCAAATCAAAATAAAGAATTTCCGAGTGATATTTTGGAAAAATTATCGCAATTAAATCCCGAAACAAAAAATAGAATTCTCAATTTGGTTAAACCGTTGTCATACGAAGAAAAAGTTAATACTATCAGGTCTTTATTTGATATGGCGCAAAAAAAAGTAAAAGAAGAGCAAAATCAACAAATAAGAATTACCCCGCCCGAAGATGAAAAGAGAACACCTATAATTCCGATGGGCGCAGAGTTAACTTTTGATGATTATGAAGCTATGATACGGGATAAAACAATATTATCTCTATACAGACCTAAAGCAGACTCTCCGAAAGGGTTTGATGATTTGGCAGGCATGAATGACTTAAAAAAGACTTTTAATGACGGGATTATTTCATACGTAAAAGACCCAAAACAAGCAGAACAAGATTTCATTGATTATGGTAAAACTATTCCTCGAGGTATATTATTATTCGGACCTCCGGGGTGTGGTAAAACTCATATTACGCACGCATTGTCAGCAGAAGCTAATTTACCGATGTTCATGTTAAATATTAGTAAAGTAGGTTCAAAATATATAAATGAAACTTCAAAAAGATTACAAGCTGCCTTTGATAATATTTTAGAAATAGCTCAAACGACAGGGAAACCTTGTTTGTTATTCTTGGATGAAATAGATTCTTTAGCATTTAACAGAACAGATAATACCGAAAATGAAGATATAAAACAAATAAGTACGTTGCTTCAAGCTATTGACAGTGTAAAATCAAGCAATGTAATATTAATAGGTGCAACAAATAAAGTTAATTTACTTGACCCTGCTATCAAAAGAAGATTTGATTCTTTAACATTGGTAGATTTGCCCGATAAAGAAGCCAGAATCGATTTTTTGAAAAAATTCTTAAACGGATTGGGCAAAGGTAAAGAATTAGCTAAAAAAGATGATGAACTTGCTATTATTTCAAATGATTTGCAAGGATATTCATTTGATTCAATAAGAAAAATATCTAAAGCTGCCGCATTGAATGCAATGGAACGTGATAGAGATATTATAAAACTTATTGATTTCCAAAATGCAATAAAAAATTCTACGGAAGAAAAACCGAACTTAAGTGATTATAAATCTACGGCAAACAACCATGCCAATAAAATCGGATTTAACTAACGTTTAATAATTCAAAAAAAAGCCGAGTAATAAATACTCGGTTTTTTTTGATAAAAATTAAACTTGCAGATGCTTTTTAATAGAAAACATGCTACCGCTTGCACTAAAGAAAATTGCAATTATGAATAAACAAAATACGACAACGTGTATTGCAAAATCTGATGCCGGAATATTTACGAATGTATGAAGTTTTAAAAGTCCGTTTTGTACGGCATTCAAAGGCAATAATGATATAATAGCACCGGCAAAACCATAAACCGCACCTTGTAAAATTAACGGAATTTTTATATACCAATTACTAACACCCATTAATCGCATTATTTCTATTTCTTCTTTTCTTGATTGAATTACAAGTTGAATAGTACAATTAATTATAATAATTGTTAGCATTGCAACGGCTATTAAAACAAAGATGGTTACAGTATTAAAAACATTTGTTATCGTTTGTAATTTTTTTGCAATTTCTTGAGCATAAGACATATTTTCAATGCCTTGAATTTTCTTGATATTGTCACATACTTCTACAATATTTTTAGGGTCATCAACCGTAACATGTAAAGTATCAGGCAAAGGATTTTCCAAACCAGAAACATCCATATCGTTATTCATTTCTTCCCATGCTTGTTCTTTAGTAATAATTGTAATTTTTTTTACGTGTTCAATGTCTTTAATCCTTGATTCCATATAATTTGGATCAATATTGTTTTTTACGTAAACGGAAATTTCAAAAGTATCACCGAGTTTATCAACAAAAGATGACAAAGAAAAACTTGTTCTGAACAAAGCCCCAAAAATAGTCAAAATTGCCGCCATTGCTGCAACTATAGCAATGTTAATCAATCCGGTACGTTTTATTCCGTATACAGTTTCCATCAAAATTCTGTATATTATTCTGACTGATGATAAATGTCTTTGCGGAATATGTTTTTTTACTGTTTCTTTTATTATTTTTTTTCTACTCATAAGTACCTGCTTGAACGTCACGTATGATTTGACCTTGTGACATCGTAATTACTCTTTTTCTAAAATAATCGACTATATCTTTGTCATGGGTTGATACAATTACGGTTATACCTTTTTCGTTAATTTGTTCTAATATTTGCATGATTTCCAAAGAATTTTTCGGATCAAGATTTCCTGTCGGTTCATCAGCAATTAAAAGCGGAGGACCGTTTACAATAGCTCTTGCAATACTGACTCTTTGTTGTTCTCCGCCTGATAATTCACAAGGTTTCGCATTTAATTTATTTGAAAGTCCGACAACTTTTAGTGCGCCCATAACTCTTTCTTGAATTTCTCTTGAACGCATTCCTAAAGTTCGTATTACGTATGCTACATTGTCATATACAGATATATTTTGCAAAAGTTTGTAATCTTGAAATACTATTCCCATACATCTTCTTATATTGGGAACTCTGTCATTAGGGAGTTTTGCGATGTTTATATTTCCAATCATAACAGTACCTGACGTCGGAATTTCTTCTCTGTATAAAAGTTTCATCAAAGTAGATTTTCCTGCACCGCTTGAACCTGTCAAAAACACGAACTCACTTGACATTATATCCAAGTTTATATTTTGTAATGCATAATTATCTTTATATTTTTTGTAAACATTTCGTAATTGAATCATTTAAGCAATCCTGCAATTCTTTGAGTTAGCTTTTCGGCATTAAGCCCGTAATATGCCATTAATTCTTTAGGTGTACCGCTTTGTCCGAATTCGTCATTTAATCCTATTCTTGTAATTTTAACAGGATATTTTTCGCTTAAAACTTCGCAAATACAACCGCCTAATCCGCCAATTACGGAGTGATTTTCAATTGTTATCACTCTGTTTGTTTTTTTTGCCGAAGTAATTATTGTTTCTTCGTCCAATGGTTTAATTACCGGAACATTTATTACTTCAGCATTAATACCGTGTTCTTTTAACATTTGTGCAGCTTCAACAACTTCAACCAATGTTTCGCCGTTAGTAATTAATGTTACATCCGTACCTTCTTGCATTACTACCGCTTTATTGAAATTAAATTTGTATGATGAATCAAATACATCAGGAAGATTAGAACGGGAAATTCTTATGTAAACAGGTCCTTTATGTTCAGCCGCAAATTCTATTGCTTGTTTTGTTTCAGTTTCATCAGCAGGATAAATAACTGTCATGTTCGGAATACTTCTCATTAAAGCAATGTCTTCCAAAGCTTGATGGCTGGCACCGTCTTCACCAACGGTTATTCCTGCATGAGTAGCCGCAATTTTAACATTCAAATTTGAATAACAAATTGTATTTCTGATTTGTTCCCATGCTCTGCCTGCAGCAAAAACGGCAAAAGTAGAAACAAAAGGAATTTTTCCGGTACAAGCTAAGCCTGCTGCAGTTGTCATCAAATCTTGTTCCGCAATACCTACATCAAAAAATCTGTCAGGAAATTCTTTTGCAAATATTTGAGTTTGAGTAGAACAAGCCAAATCTGCATCTAATACAACAACATTTTCATATTTTTTACCGACTTCGGCAAGTGCTTTTCCATACGCACTTCTTATTGATTTGCATTCTTTTACCATAAATCACCTACACTAATTCTTCTAACGCTTGTTTTAATTGTTCATCATTCGGAGCTTTACCGTGCCAACCCGCTTGGTTTTCCATAAAAGAAACACCTTTACCTTTTACTGTATTTGCAATAATGGCAAAAGGTTTATCGCTATTTTTTGCAGTCATTAACGCATTAAAAATTTCTTCTATATTGTGTCCGTCAATTTGAACGGTATTCCAACCAAAAGCTTTAAATTTAGCTTCTACGTCACCAACCGATTTAACTTTTTCGGTTGAACCGTCAATTTGAAGTTTGTTTCTGTCAATAATTGCAACAATATTGTCAAGCTTGTTATGTGACGCATTCATTGCTGCTTCCCAAACACTTCCTTCTTCAGTTTCGCCGTCACCGAGTAATACATATACTTTAGACTGAATTTTATCTAGTTTTAGACCGATAGCCATTCCGCAGCCGATTGAAAGTCCTTGTCCCAATGAACCCGTGGAAACTTCTACTCCTTTTACTTTTAAAGAACAAGGATGACCTTGTAATTTTGAACCGAATTTTCTGAAAGTATTTAAATCTTCTTCTTTTATATACCCGCAGTGTGCTAAAATTGCGTATAAAGCAGGTGAAGCATGACCTTTTGATAATATAAATCTGTCTCTGTTTTTATAGTCCGGATTTTTTTCACATTCAGGATAATGCTTCATACATTTTGTATATAGTACGTTTAAAATGTCAATACAAGATAAAGAGCCTCCCGGATGTCCTGAATTTGCCGAATTAATCATTGTTAAAATTTGTCGTCTTAATTTTTTTGAAACTTCAATGATTTCTGCCGTTTCTGATTTTGAAATTGAATTAATCATTTATTACCCCTTTTTTACACACTGTTTAACTGATTCTATTATAGCTTTAAATAAAAAAACAGGCAAAGTTTTATAAATTCTTTTAAATCTTTCAGGTTGATTTATTGTTCTGTAAAGCCATTCTAAACCTGTTTTTTGAAAAAATTCGGGTGCTCTTTTTACTTCACCTGACCAAACGTCAAAAGATCCGCCAACACCTATAAATATAGAATTTGGCATTAATTTTTTACATTTATCTATAAATAATTCTTGTTTTGGCGCACCTAATGCAACCAAAATTATTTTTGCTTGAGAATTAACAATATCTTCAATAATACCGTTCTCCTCGTTGTCGTTAAAATAACCGTTTCTTTTATAAACTATGTTCAAATTTGTAAATTCATTTTTCAGATTTTCACAGGCTTTGTTAATAACAGTTTCTTTTGAACCGAAAAATGCAATATTATAGCCGTTATTATCTGCTATACGTACAAGTTCTTTTGCAACTTCAATTCCTCTTATTTGCTCAATGTTAATTCTTTTTAACTTGAATGCAATTTTTATTCCGACACCGTCTGCAACTACAAGTTCTGCATTTTTTAAAATTTTTGAAAATTCATTATTACTTTCTGCAATTTCCATCATTTCGGGATTAATTGTAACTATTTGCATACCTGTATCATTTTTTAAATTTTCTTCCAAAAGACAGATTGTGCTTTCAAAAGAATTAATATCAATAAAATAATCTAAAAGTTTTTCTCTTTTATATTCCATTTTGACCTCTTTAAATATGTTGGCGCAATAAATTTGCGCTATCTTCATAACCGGTTCTGTCCATTAATGCATAAGTATAATTTGTTGCTTGTTCAACACCGGGTTGGTTAAACGGGTTTATATTATACAAAGCACCTGAAACCGCGGTTTGAAATTCAAATAAATATAATAATTGACCGATATAATACGGAGTTATCTTTGGTATTGTAATCGTAACATTCGGACGATTATAGTCTATTAATGAAGCCATTGTTGATTCTGCTTCGGCATCAAGTAATTTGTTTATTGTTTTTCCGCCAAGGTAGCTTATTCCCGTATATTCGAAAATGTTTGGAATTTCTAAATTTGTACCGTGTTCTTTTACACGCAAGAAATTTATTATTTTGTTGTTAGGACCCTCATTATACAATTGCAACTGAGAGTGCTGATCCGTAACTCCGATTGCTTTTACCGGAGTTTGCCCTATATTGACCTTATTGCCGTTTTTATCATTTTCTTTTCCCAATGATTCAGCCCATAATTGACAATACCAATCCGCTACAAACTTTAAACGTTCCGAATACGGCATCATTACGGAAATATTTTTACCTTTTTTTACATTCATTAAATAATGAATTAAAGCATTTTGAGCTGCTATATTTGAATATATATCGGAATTCCTTAACTTAAAATCCATGTCACGCACACCTTGCGTAACTTCTTCAATATCAATTCCCGTAACTGCCAGCGGTAACAAACCCACCGCAGAAAAAACCGAAAATCTGCCCGCAACATCGTCAGGTATAAAGAAAGTTTTATATCCCTCCTGATTTGAAAGTTGCTTTAAAATCCCAATCTCTTTATCTGTAGTTGCTATTATATTTTTTCTGTAATCTTCAGCAAGAATTTTTTCCATTCTGTCTTTAAAAATCATAAATTGTGCCATGACTTCGGCAGTCGAACCTGATTTTGTAATGACATTTACAAGTGTTTTCTTTAAATCAAGCATTCCTAATAATGCATTCATTTGATCGGGATCTATGTTGTCGAGAAAAAATATTTTAGGGAAATTTCCACGTTCTTCTTTTGAAAGAAAATTCCAATAAGGAGGTAACAAAGCTTCACAAAGTGCTTTTCCTCCGAGAGCAGAGCCTCCCAACCCGAGAATTATAACATTTTCAAATCGATTTTCAATCATAGCTGCAAATTCTTTAACATACCAGATTGTTTCTTTGTTGTATCCCAAATTCATCCATTCGAGCATTTCGCCGTGTTTATCTTTTTTAGAATACATTTCTGTTATTATATCTTTTATCTTGTCTTTATATGCATCAAATTCCGAATCAATATTTAATCCGTTTTCTTCGCCGATAATTTCCGTTTTTACGTTTCGGTAATTAAATTCTATCATCAAGCCCTCTTATATTTAACACCTGCCTACTTTATTGTACATGCTTAATTAAGTTTTAAAAGAAATTTGATTTCACATTTTACATAATTAAATTTTTTATTGTAAAATCATGAAATGAAAGAACGGGATTTTTTAAAAGTTATATCCGAAACACTTGATTGCAACGATTTTATCGGTGACGATTGTGCATTTCTATCCGAATTTAACTTGTTCGTTACTCAAGATACTTTGGTTGAAGACATACATTTTAAATCGAGTTTAATTAGCCCGTATTTACTTGGACGAAAAACAATTAGTGTTAATCTCAGTGATTTGGCAGCCGCACTTGCAATTCCGAAATATGTTTCTGTATCGTTGTCATTGCCAAATTATATTCAAAATGATTATATTGCGGAATTATACAGAGGAATTAACGATGTATGCCGTGAATTTGATGTTAAAGTAATTGGCGGTGATATTACGGGAAGTGATAAAATAATGTTGTCTGTGTGTGCTTTCGGCAAAAAAAATTCTGATTTTTTAACTTCAAGAAGTTTTGCCAAATGTGGCGATTATATTATAACTACAGGCAATTACGGCGCAAGTTCATTAGGATTTTATCTATTATCACAATTTCTATATTGCGGTGAATTTTTAAAGAATTCACATTTAAACCCGACTCCAAGATTAAATGAAGCTAAAATATTAGCGAAATCCGTAAATTCAAACATTGCGGTTATGGATACATCAGACGGTTTGGTTGATGCAATATACAAAATTGCGCAAAACAGTAAGCATTCTTTACAAATAGATTTTAATTCCGTACCTGTTGACGAAAATACGAAATTTTTTGCGAAGCACAATAATGTTGATTACAAAAAATTTGTTTTATGGGGCGGAGAAGATTATGAGCTAATTGCTTGTGTTCCCGAAAGTACATATAAAAAATTAAACAAAAATGTGTTTAAGTGCATTGGCAAAGTTTTAAATAAAGATACAAATCCTACCGTTATTATTAAAGATGATAAATCTGAAATAAAAATAACTAAAGATTTATTTTATAAAAATTCGTATAATCATTTTAAAGGTTAATTTTATGGCGAGCGTAATTATTACCGCAGGCGGTAATTCTTCAAGATTTAAAGGTAAAAATAAGTTGCTTTTTGAATATGACGGTAAACCTGTAATTAAACATACCGTTGAAAAATTTTTAAATTTGTCTTTTGTTAAAGAAATTATTATTCCTACTAATGAAACATTTCTTGAAATGTTTAAAAAATTATTTCGGGATAATTCAAAAATTAAAGTTGTTAAAGGCGGAGAAAATAGACAATCATCCGTATTTAATGCACTTTGTATCTGTGATAAAAATACTGATTTCGTAATAATACACGACGGAGCAAGACCTTTTATTGAAGAAAATATTGTCATAAAATGCTTTAATTCCGCACAAATCAATTCAGCAGCCATTGTAGCGGTAAAAACGACAGATACGATTAAAATCGTTGACGAAAAAGGATTTATTACTTCAACACCAGACAGAAATGAATTGTGGAATGCACAAACTCCTCAAATTTTTAAATATGATTTAATCTTTAAGCTTCATAAAAAATATTACGGCGAAAATTTCACAGATGATTCTCTTTTATGTGAAAAAGACAAAATTAATGTTGCTATAGTAGAGGGTGAATATTCAAACATAAAAATCACAACAGAAATTGATGTTAAAAATTTAATTTAAAATTAAAAAATGTAAACAAAAATTAAGAAATTTTAAAATATTGGCAATAAAAAAAATTTTTTGTTTTATTAAAAGTGTAGAACAAATTTCTGTGGGGTTGAATATGAATATAATTGACGGGTATGCAAAAAGCAGTCTGACAGGAGGCATCGTTTCTTCCGGTGGTAATAAATCTCTGGGGAAGACAACAAAAACGTCAATTTTTTATATAAATGATTTACATGGACAACTCCCGAAAATGTCACGTCTGGTTTCAGCTTCTGAGCATGCCGGATTAGTTGCAGATAAAAACGGAATGGATTTATTAAGACTTTCTGCAGGAGATACTTTTATCGGTTCAAACGAAAAAAGAAATAAAGCTGCTTCAGATTTCTTAAATATTGCAAATATAGATGCGCAAGCACTTGGAAATCACGAGTTTGATATTACAGCTTCAATTTGTAGTAATTTATTAAATAATTCAAAAACAAAAATTTTAGCAATGAATTTAAATTTCCCTGAAAATTCAAATCTTTCAAAAAATGTTATGCGTTCAACAACAGTAAAAGGTAAAAATGGCGAGGTTTACGGGTTAATTGGTATTCAACCGCCTGATTTGGCAATAAGAATAAAGAAAAAAGACATACTTGAAGGAATTACCGTTGATGATAACAAACAAACAATGGTTGAATTACAACAAGAAGTCGAACAATTAAAAAAACAAGGTGTAAATAAAATTATTCTTTTATCGCATGGCGGTAATACTTTTGAAAAAGAAATCGCACAAAATGTATCAGGTATTGATGTTATTATAGGCGGTCATTCGCATGATTTAATTTACGACATTAAAGCTGGGGAAAATTTATTTTATTCTCCGACGGGTGAACCCGTAATTATTACACAAGCAGGTCGTGACGGTAACAATTTCGGTATATTAAATCTTGAATTTGACGAAAACGGTGTAATTAAAAAAGCTCAAAATAATGTAATAAATACTAATTCATATTCACCGAATGTAATGATGTCCAAAGCTATAGATAAAACAGTGGGAATTTCACCTGATGTGGGTATATTGGGATATTCTGACGCAATACCTAAAAATAATTTAATAGAGGAAAATCCTTGGGCTGATTTTGTTGCGGATGCTGTTAAAAATGAATTAGATGCGGAAGTCGTGTTAATAAACTCCGCAAATTTCAGAGGAAGCGTTGCAAACGGCAAAATTACGGAATTGGATATATCAAGTATATTCCCGTTTAATAATAAATTGTCAAAAGTTCGTTTAAGCGAAGAAGATTTGGTTGCGGCAATAAGAAAATGTGCGCAATCGTTAAACGCAAAAAACTCAAAACCGGGCTTAATGCAAGTAGGCGGCTTAAAGTATACAATTGATTCAACCGGTAATTTATTGGAATTATATCAAATTGATAAAAACGGCAATGTTAACAAAATAGACGTTAATAATCCGAATAAAGATAAATATTACAC
Organism: uncultured Muribaculaceae bacterium; assembly: GCA_964527005.1. Classification (GTDB taxonomy): domain Bacteria; phylum Cyanobacteriota; class Vampirovibrionia; order Gastranaerophilales; family Gastranaerophilaceae; genus Avigastranaerophilus. The sequence continues at coordinate 12,412 of CAZGRH010000029.1, forward strand.
TACTGTTTATGATGAATTCTTAGTAGGCGGCGGTGACGGTTTAAAAATGTTAGTTCCGAAAGACGGTACAATCATTGAAAAATATTCTTTCGATAAAGATAAGGTAACTATTGATTACATCAGAAAATTGGCACAACCGTTTGAAGTAAGAAAAGATAACAGAATTACAATTTTAAAGTAACATTTTATCTTAATAATAATTTAATTTGACCTTTTAACTCACTTTCCTTACAATAGATATATTGTTAGTTATTGGAGTGAGTGTATCATGAAAGAACATAAAGTTGCCGTAATCGGTTGCGGTTTATGGGGCAGAAATGTAGTAAGAAATTTCTATAACCTTGGCGCATTACATACAGTTTGTGATTTGGATGAAGAAAATAGAAGAAATTTAAAAGAACAATATCCTGATGTAAATATAATTTCAAACTCGGAAGAAATTTTTACTAATCCTGAAATTGACGCAGTTGCAGTTGTTACGCCAAGTCATACACATTACAAAATAGTAAAAAGAGCAATTGAAGCAGGAAAACATGTTTATGTAGAAAAACCTATTTCTACGGTTGCGCAAGAAGCTAAAGATTTGGACGAAATTGCAAGAGCAAACAATAAAGTTTTGATGGTCGGACATTTGTTAATGTATCATCCTGCGGTAAACCGTTTAAGAATGTTAATCGCAGAAGGTGCATTAGGAAAAATAAGATATGTTCAAAGTGACAGATTAAACATAAATTATTTTAAAAATGACAGAAGTGTTATGTGGGATTTAGCTCCTCATGATGTTTCCAT
>CAZGRH010000030.1:0-12919 GCA_964527005.1 uncultured Muribaculaceae bacterium
AAGAATTTAATGTTTTAAGTTGCATATAAGTAGCATCGGTTGCAATACCCATTAAACCGCCAAGAGCATCAATTTCTCTAACCAAACAAGATTTGGCAGGTCCGCCGATTGCAGGGTTACATGGCATTAATGCAATATTATCCAAGTTTAAAGAAGCAAGTAAAGTTTTTGCGCCTAATCTTGCGCAAGCTCTTGCTGCTTCACATCCTGCGTGCCCTGCACCTACAACTATTACATCATACTTAAACATACTTTTGATTATAAAACAAACATGTTTATCTGTTAAATTTATTCAAATAAATTTTTTAATTCTTTTTGATTTAAAACATTATTTTTATATTTTTCAATTAATACCGGCATTATTGAATTTATCTGTTCATTATTATTTATTGTTTGTTCTTCAGGTATAAAAGAAAATAATGTTTTAATCGGATAATTAATTAAATTTGATAATTTATTATTTGGATATTCATTTATGTTTTTTTCTTTTATTAATATTGATAATAAATTTTTTGCCAATAAATTATAATTTCTAAAAGCTTTATTATGTTTTGATACAATTTCTAAATCATTAATTGCTGATTCAATATTATTTATTTCTATATTTGCAATAGCGGATATAAACAAATTCGGCATATTTTTAATAAATAAACCGTTTTTTTCATAATAAGAATAAATTTTTCGTTGTTTTAATGCACTTAAAATTTCTGTAGCTGTAATTTTATTAAAATTCTTTTCTTTAATTGCATTTTCAAATTTAATTTCACAATATTCTTGTTCAATTGTTTGTTTTCTTAATTGAACCAATTCGCTTATATTCGGAATATCAATTAACAAAGACGGAAAACCTAAAAATGATACATCTCTAATATAAATTTTATCAGATAAATTTTTCGCAATTTTAATAACTTCTTTAAGTAATTCTTTATTCGTTTTATTTAAATTTTTATTAATAAATTTAGAATTTAATTTAAAATCTTTTTTTGAACTGACAAGTTTTTTAAATAAATAATTTGAAGAATATAAAGAAGTTCTGGACTTTCTGCCTAAAAATACCTTTTTTTGTTCGTTTTTATCTTTTATATTAATCATAGATAAAATTTCGCCGTAAATTCTTGTTCTTTTGTCCGATATGTCGTATCCTTGCATAAATTCTGTCAAAGTTCTTTCAACGGCAATTGGAAAATCAGGGTGCCGAGCGAATTCAAATGTTGCTATTTGGGTTTCTTTGTCAAAAAATATAGTCATTACCGCCGGAATATTTTTCCCTATACTTGCATCTTTAATAATTACGGAAATATTATTTATTTTTTCTATATATTCGATAATTCCTTTTAAACTTTTATATTTTAAATATTTATTTTTAGGAATAGTCGGTAAAGAATATTCATTATTTATAATTTCTCTTTTTGCGTAACGCTCAAAAATTTCAGAAAATCCTTGTACTAATGCTTCTTCTTTCGTATTACCTGCACTCATTCCGTTAGAGCGATTTTTTCGATGAATTAAACTTATTGGTAAAAATATTTCTTCTTTTTTTATCAAGTCGTAAAACGGAACAAAAATCAATTTTTTAGGTTCTGTCCCGATATATATTCCTTGCATTTTAGAATGAATTTCCAATAAAGAATATAATTCATCAAGGTTGACTTCGTTTTTAAAAAACACTTCTTTTATAAAATTTAATTCATTTTCCGTTAATTTATCAATATTTTTTATTATTTCATCAGGTGAATAATAAAAATCATTATTTTTTAACGGAAATAAAATTCCATTTTGAAGTCTTTCCGTAAATTCTGAATATGCACTGCATAAAGAAGCTTCTTTTGTTTTTCCTTTCCCGTTTGCACCTGTTCGTGATTTTAATAACGATAATCGGTGTGAAAATGGTGTATATTCATTACAAATTCGGCGTTCTAATTCTTTTTCACTCAATTGAATATTTAATTCTTTGTAAAGTTTTTTTAGCCTGTCTAAAGTTTGTTGAGTGCTATTATCTTTTTTTATACTATATGTTTTTTTTATAAATTCGAACATAACTTTAAAAAAAGAAGAAAGACGACAAAATATTTTCGTCTTTCCTCTTTCGTAATTTATTCTTCTATCTTTTTAATATCTTCACTTTTTGCAAGAAGTTCATCTATTAATTTTTTTGCGGTTCTTGTGTTATTTAGTGTTGCATTGCCACAAATACAACCACCCTCACAACACATAACTTCTACTATGTTTTCTCCGTTTTCACAACAACCTGAAGAAGCAAATTTCTTTAATTTCTTTATTGAATCTTTATTAATGCCGTTGATAATACAAGGATTAATCTTGTTTTCATCAGGTAAAGATTTTTTAACGGACTCGGCAACGCCGCCTATTACACCAAAGTTTCTGGCATGTTTTGAACTTTCTTTAACAAACGGTGTTTCGTCACAAGTTTCAATTTTGATTTTTCTTGCAACGAGCATAGCCCCAAGTTCTTCATAGTTCATAATTAAATCAACATTTTTATTTTCATAAACTTCCGCTCTTTTTGCAACACAAGGGCTTACAAATACCGTAATTGCGTCAGGATGTTCGTTCTTAACAATTTCTGCGGTGTAATACATCGGTGTGTGTGTTGTTGAAACAAAAGGTTTTATTTCCTCAAGATGTTTTTTTATTAATTGATTGTAACCTGCACAACAAGAAGTCGTCATAAAAGAATGTCCTTCTTCCATTCTTTCCAAAAATTCTTTTGCTTCAGTGTTTGCTGTTACGTCAGCTCCTTGTGCAACTTCATATACATCCGTAAAACCGGCTTTAATCATTGCGGTTTTTAATTGATATATTGTTCCGGGGAATTGACCGACAATAGACGGTGCAATCATTGCGATTACTTTTTTATCCGATTTAATTGCTTTCAAAATATCAATTATCTGACTTTTTTCATGAACTGCCGCAAACGGGCATGCATTAACGCATTTACCGCAACTTATGCATTTCATGTAGTCAATGCTTGCAAAACCTGTTTCATCTTTTTTTATTGCACCGACAGGACAAGCTTCTTCGCAAGGTACTGTTCTTTTTACAATTGCTTTATAAGGACAAACATTTATACACATTTGACATTTTTTACATTTTTCATTGTCAATTACGGATTTTCCGTCTTTTATAGATATTGCACCAAATTTACAAGTGGATTGGCAAGGTCTTGCAACGCAACCTTGACATAAATCGGTAACGTGAATTTCACTCGGTACACATCCTTTACATGCTGCTTGTAAAACAGTAAGATTTTTTTCATCTGTTTCTGTTCTTTCAAGTGCTTTTTTTGCATAATGAGAAAGTGAAATTCTTTCATCATCTTCTTCTATAGGAAAACCAAGACCGGCAATTGCTCTATCTTTGATAATTGCACGTTCTTTGTAAATACAACATCTGTACGGAACTTCCGCTCCTTTTGGACGCATGTCATAAGGAATCAATCGTGTGTTTTCTTCAAAATTGTCCGAATAAAATGCTTCAATTAATCTTATTAATATTTCTCTTTTTAAATGTACTGCTTCACCATAACTCATAACTATTCTCTACTTATTCAATTTCTTATCTATTTCTGCTAAAACTTTTTCTACGGTTGCTTCCCGTACAACTTCTTCATCAACTTTTACATAAGGTGCTTTAGAATATGACCAATTAATTGAACATAATCCTAAACACGGACTTCCGGCAACTTCTACTTTATCTCCGTATTTTTTAGGAATGATTTCAGTTAATTCTTGTAAATTTGAACCGCCCATTACGAAACAAGTTGTACCTAAACAAACTTCAACTTTGATTTTTTCCATAGTTTACCTCTTCACATATACTGTACTGTTACTTTCTTATAATATTTATTTTGTAAGATATTTGCAATCTTCTTAATAATATTTTTCCTTATTTCTATTTCAATCGGCAAATTAGGGTCATAATGCGCCTGATTTAATTTTGCACCAACCATAAATGTTAAGCAATCGGTATCACGCATGAAATTTACGAGTTCTCCTGCCGCATCTTCTCGAATATCTCCTGTTTCAAGATATTCACACGCTTTTGTAAGTGTTAAAATTCCTTCCGTAACCAAATCAATTCCGTCCATATATGAAACAGACGGTAAATTTCCTACGTTAAAATTAACACTTGTTCTTATTGGAATATTTAATTCACGAGAAACCAAATTAGCGGTAGTACCGCCGGCAATTGCTTTTTTTCCGTTAAAATTTATAAGTGCTTTTGCATAAAAATTATCTTTATCTTGATGATATGGCGGACCTGTAAATATTACCGAATTTCTCGGACGTCTGTAATATACGCAAACGGCGGAAACATCATCTTTAGGTTGTCTGTCGGGTTCAAAATTTATTGATTGTCTTACTATTTCTTTTGTAATATCGGAACTGGAAATATAAGGGTCTGATTTTAATATATTTTGAACTATTTCGATTAATCCTTCTCTGCGCAATCCCAGTCTTAAACCTTTTGTGCCTAATGCTGATTGAGTAACTCCGTCCGAACAGAATATTAATCTGTCATTTTCCTGAAGTTTTAAGCGATATAAATGCATGTGTCTGTTTGGAAATTCTTTTGAGGTTAAAACTTCAAAATCCGGTTCTAAAACTTCACAATTTCTTATCCAAAGAAATTGCGGATTACCCTCTTCCACAATCATTGCATCACCGTCTATGGTACATTCTAATGCTGAAAAAGTCGAATAACTTATTTTCCTGACCTGACACACCGGCAAAGAATTCATAATTGTTTCACAGGCTTTTTCGATACTTGTTCCTTTTTGTATAAATTTTAAAAGCATTGTAGCTGTCATACACGCAAGAATATTTGCCTTTATTCCGCTTCCCAGTCCGTCGGATAAAACGGAAATCAATTTCCCTGTATCGGAAAATTTTTTAGATACAAAATAATCGCCGTATGCATTTTGATTATATTTTTTTCTTTGGCAAACATCTACATCAATAAACATTATTTATGTTCCTCTGTATCGTTATGTGCATAATTTTCGGCAATAGAATTCAGCAAAACCTCTGTTTCAACCATGTGTTCACCTAATAAACAAGCGATTTCCTGAACTTTTGTAATATTCTTTTTAATAACTTCTTTTGCTCTTGCCGCAATTTTTTCTCTATCCAATTCCGTTTTTGTAACATCTGTAATTATTGCACCTACAATTTCTCCTTTTTCGATAGTAAATGCATTTATATCGTATAATTTATTTTTAACCGGATAATGTGTTTTGTGAATATCACCGCCTGATTGCAATAATTGACTGAATATTGAACTGAAAGAAATAATTCTGTCTAAAGAAGCACCTGATAATCCCTCTTTTCTTGCGGCAAAAACGTCATACATATCACCGCAAAACATTTTCATAAATGCATCATTCGCTTCTACAATGTTTAATTCATCATCAACCATTACGATAGCGGACGGCATACATCTTAGCATTGCGGCAGCTTTACGCATTGCAATTTTTCTCATGTAAGATACGCACATAGATGGTTCCGCAACTTTATTTATTAAAGCTCTTGCCATATCTTTGCAGGTTGAATAGCCGCAACCGCCGCAATTAAATTCATCATCAGGAGAATGTTTACCGATTTTTTTCATAACTTTTGTCATTTCTTCAAAAGTTATTTCATCTTCAACAATCGGTTGTTGAAAATATTCGTGTTCAAAAACAACATCTGCGGTTTTAGGAATATCATCTCTGTATTGGACTTTTGATAATATGTCGGATGTGACTTGCAATCCTGCTTTTTTAGCGGACAAACAAGGACCGTTAACACAACCGGATTCGCAAGATAACGCTTCTATGAATAATTTTTTATTTAATTTCGTTTCGTCAAGTCCGTCAATTGCTTTATCAAAACAATTTAAGCCGCTTATATTTATTAGAGAAATATCATCTTTGATTCCGACTTTTTTTATTGTTTCAGCCATTCCTCCTTCTATCGGATAAAGTGCACCTTCTTTTGCGGAATACGGAACAAATTTAAAATCAGCTCCTTTTTCAATATCATTTAAATTAATAAATTCTTCACTTGCCCATAATTTTAATTCTTCAAATGTTAACGCTGCATCTATATATTCGGGATGTCTGTCAGCTTCATTTTTTTTGGCAATGCACGGACCAATAAATACAACGGCAATATCGTTACCATATTTTTCTTTTAACATTTTTGCATGAGTAAGTGCCGGAGAAGCAACTTTCACAATGTTTTTCGTATATTTTGGTTTGTAGAATCGAATATAATCGACTATGACGGGGCAAGCACTTGAAATATACAAACCATTATCTGAATTATTTAAAATTTCTGCCGTTTTTATCGAAACTTGTTCCGCTCCTAATGCAGTTTCGCTAACTTCATAAAAACCTAGTTTTTTTAATAATGCTATCATTTTTTGAGATGAAATATCATAAACCCCTGCCCAACTCGGCGCTAAAGAAACATATACTTTTTTTTGAGCAATAAATAAAGTTTTAACTTTATCTATATCGTTTCTTACTTTTTTTGCACCTGACGGGCAAACCGTAACACAATGTCCGCAAGTGATACATTTATCACTTATAACAGAAGCACTGCCATTTTGAATTTTTATTGCTTTTACATGGCATTCTCTGATACATTTGTAACAGTCATGGCATTCATTTAACAATGTGTATACGGGATAGCATTTTTCCATATTATAATAAACCTTTCAATATTGTTTCTATTGTATCGGGAGTAACCCCTGAATAATGTTTTCCGTCTACAAAAATGTTTGGACCGTCAGCGCAACGACCTTCACATCTTGAACCGACAAGTTCTATTTTTGCATCTATATTGTTATTTTGTATGAAGTCTTCAATTTTTTCAATATTTTCGGCATTGCCTCTTGCAAAACAAGCACTTCCCATACATACTTTTATTTCGGTTGTCATTTTATACCTCTTCATTTCGTGTAAATTGTAAAAAACTCCCAATTAAATTTTCGTTCCAAACTTTTACATTTTTTGGAACATCAAGAATACAAGGAGTAAAATTCCAAATATATCTTATTCCGGAATTAGCAAGAAATTGCGCTGTTTCTTGAGCAGAATTTCTCGGAACCGTCAAAATAGCCATATTAACGTTTAGTTCTTGAGCAAATTCCGAAAGCTTGTTTATTGGAAAAACTTCTTTTTCATTAATTTTAATTCCGATTTTTAACGGGTCATTATCAAACATAGCAACAATTTTTAATCCGTAATTTGTAAAACTTTCATACTTTGCAAGTGCAGACCCTAAATTACCTGCTCCTACGATAAAAGCATTGGCTTGTCTTTCGAACCCCAATGTTTTTTCAATAGCTTTTTTTAATGTTTCAACATTGTAACCGACTCTGCATTTTCCTGAATTATTTAAATATTTAACATCTTTTCTTACTTGTGATGTATCTATATTCAAAAGTTCAGCAATTTTTGTGCTGGAAATAAACGAATTTTCATCATTGTAATCGTCTAAAATGTAATGATATTGAGTTAATCTGTTAATTACTTTATCGGGAATATTCATTTCTATATCCTCAAAAATTTTCCTTTCGGAAAATTTTAACTTTTAAAAATATTGCACTGTTTCGTAAATAAATAACGAAAAGTGCCGTATTTTATTAAATTAAAAAAGGGGTTGTTAAGAGTACAACCCCTTTTTTTGTAATTATTAAACCACACCGTTATAAGCATCAATATAAATTTGTTTGATTTCTTTCATTAACGGATATGCAGGGTTAGCACCCGTACATTGGTCATCATAAGCTCTTTCAACCAATAAATCTAAATTAGCCATAAATTCATCTTCTTGAACGCCAAATTCTTTAATAGATTTTGGTAAATTCAAGTCGTTGATTAAGCTATCAATTGCATCAATTAACAATTGAACTTTCTCATCATCGTTTTTACCGCCTAAGCCCAAGTTGTCTGCAATTTGACCATATTTGGTTTTTGCGCAAGGGAACTTGTATTGCGGGAATATAGCTTGTTTCGTCGGTTTATCATTAGAGTTAAATTTAATGATTTGTCTGATTAATAATGCGTTAGCAACACCGTGTGGTACGTTATACATTGCACCTAATTTGTGAGCCATAGAGTGACATAAACCTAAGAATGAATTTGCAAATGCCATACCTGCAATAGTTGCCGCATAGTGCATTTTTTCTCTTGCCAACGGATCATTAGCACCGTCATTGTAAGAACGACGTAAATATTTAAATACCAATTTAGCAGCTTCAAGTGCAGTTGAATTTGTAAAGTTTGTTGCTAAGCAAGAAACATAAGCTTCAATTGCGTGAACTAATGCGTCAATACCTGATGCAGCCGTTAAACCTTTTGGCATTCCGTCAACAAAGTTCGGGTCTACAATTGCCATATTCGGAGTTAATGCATAATCAGCAATTGCATATTTATAATGAGTTTTTTCATCCGTAATAATTGAGAACGGAGTAACTTCAGAACCTGTACCTGATGTTGTCGGGATACATACCATTGTTGCCTTTTTGCCTAAGTCAGGAATTTTACAAATTCTTTTTCTGATATCCATAAATCTCATTTAAATATCTTCAAAGTTTGTTTCAGGTTGTTCATATAATAACCAAATAATTTTACCTGCGTCCATCGGAGAACCGCCACCTAACGCAATAATTACATCAGGTTCATAAGGTTTAACGATTTCCATTGCTTGTTTAATTGTAGCTAAAGTCGGATCCGGTTTAACATCAAAAAAGATTTGATGGTCAATGCCGATTTCATCAAGAACATTTGTAATTGAGTTAACTGCACCTGAATTGAACAAAAATCTGTCTGTTACAATGAAAGCACGTTTTTTGCCTTGAAGTTCTCTTAATGCCAAATCAACAGCACCTCTTTTAAAGTATACTTTTGGCGGAACTTTGAACCATAACATATTTTCTCTCCTTTCGGCTACAGTTTTGTAATTTAATAAGTTTTCTACACCAACGTTACCACTTACGGCATTACCGCCCCAAGAACCACAACCTAAAGTTAAAGATGGTTCAAGTTTAAAGTTGAATAAATCACCGATACCGCCTTGTGAAGATGGAGAATTAATTAACAATCTGCAAGTAGGAATTTTCTTTGCAAAAATGTCAATTCTTTCTTGAGTTCTTGCATCTGTATGTAAAACTGCAGAGTGACCTGCACCGCCCAATAATACCAATTTGTGTGCATAATCAACTGCTTCTTCAAAATCTTTTACGCAATACATAGATAAAATCGGTGAAAGTTTTTCGTGTGCAAAAGAATCAGCAACATCAACTTTTTTACGTTCTGAAATAATAACTTTTGCAGTTTCCGGAACTTCAACACCTGCCAATTTAGCAATTGTATAAGCACTTTGACCTACAATTGCAGGGTTTACAGTACCTGCTTCGGTTAAAATAATTTTTGCAACTTTTTCGGATTCTTCTTTGTTTAAGAAATAAGCACCACGATATTGGAATTCTTCTTTTACTTCTTTGTAAACATCTTCTACAACGACTACTGATTGTTCTGATGCACAAATCATACCGTTATCAAATGTTTTAGACATTAAAATATATGATACTGCCATTTTGATTTCAGCAGTTTCATCAATAATTGCAGGAACATTTCCGGGTCCTACACCTAATGCTGGTTTACCTGATGAGTAAGCAGCTTTAACCATTCCCGGACCGCCTGTAGCTAATATGCAGCTAATATCAGGGTGGTGTAATAATGCATTTGATAATTCCATTGACGGAGTATCAATCCAACCGATAATATTTTCAGGAGCGCCTGCTTTAACTGCTGCTTCCAATACAACTTTTGCAGCTTCAATTGTACAAGCTTTTGCTCTCGGGTGTGGTGAAAAGATAATTGCATTTCTTGTTTTTAATGCGATTAACGATTTGAATATAGCAGTTGAAGTAGGGTTAGTTGTAGGAATGATACCTGCTAAAATACCCAAAGGTTCAGCAACTGTTTTAATTCCGTTTGTTTTATCAATTTTTACAACACCACAAGTTTTTGCATCTTTATGTTTGTTATAAATATATTCTGAAGCAAAGTGATTTTTGATAATTTTATCTTCCATAACGCCCATGCCTGTATCTTCTACAGCCATTCTTGCAAGAGGAATTCTTACTTTGTCAGCGGCAGTTGCGGCAGCTTTGAATATAGCATCAACTTGTTCTTGAGAATAAGTTGAAAAAATTTCTTGAGCTTTTTTTACTTTTTTAATAAGTTCGTCAAGTGATTCAATGCTATCAACAACAGGTGCAGCTTTGAAAGCTTTTTCTAAGTTTTCAATAGCTTCTTCTTTTGTTTGTTTTTTTGTTTGTCTAGTGTTTGGCATATACATCTCCTTTTAATCGTGATTTATTTCCTTATTCAAATCGTTACATAAACAAAGTTTAATATCAAGAATATTGTAAAATCCGTATTTAGAAAATTTAATACAGTTATTTTTATCACGATTAAAAATTAAAAAAAGATTAAATTTCTTGAAAAATGTTATAAAAAAATATAAAATTTATTCTGTAATTACAAACGGAAAGGAGTTTGAATATGTGGGAAAAAAATATTAACATTTATGATGTAAAAGAAATCCGAACAAGGACTACGGTTTATTTCGGAGTCGGAGCAATTCAAAAAATTTATGACATAGCAAAAGATTTCAAAGCAAAAGGACTTGATAAAATTATAGTTATGTCGGGTAAAAATGCGTATAAAGCAACGGGTGCTTGGGAAGTTGCGGAAAAAGCATTTAAAGAAAATCACATTGATTATGTAAATTTTGACAAAGTTACACCAAATCCGACAACACATCATGTCGATGAAGCATTAAAATTGGCAAAAGACTTTGGTGCAAAAGCGGTTTTAGCAATTGGCGGAGGCTCTCCTACAGATGCAGGTAAAGCTTTAGCTATTTTATTAAAATATGAAGACAAAAATGCAACAGATTTAATGGAATTTAAATTTACTCCGGAAAAGGCGGCACCGATTGTATCCATAAACTTAACGCACGGTACAGGCACGGAAACCAATCGTTTTGCCGTAGTTACCGTTCCTGAAAAGAATTTTAAACCAGCAATAGCTTATGATTGTATTTATCCTGTTTATGCGATTGATGATCCTGCGTTAATGACGAAATTATCACCGAAACAAACAAGATATGTATCGATAGATGCCGTTAACCACGTTATAGAAGCTGCAACATCTACGGTTGCTTCTCCTTATTCAATAACACTTGCAAAAGAAGTTGTTGAATTGGTTGTAAAATATTTACCGTTGGCTATTGAAAATCCGGATAATTTAACTGCAAGATATTATTTGGCTTATGCCGCAATGCTTGGAGGAGTTTCTTTTGATAACGGATTATTACATTATACGCACGCATTAGAACATCCGTTAAGCGGTATAAAACCTGATTTATCTCACGGATTAGGCTTGGCTATGTTGTTACCATCGGTAATTAAAGCTATTTATAAAGAAAAATCGGAAGTTTTAGCCGATGTATTATCACCAATAATTCCTAATTTAACTGATAACGATGCTGAAAAAGCGGCAAAAGCCGTTGAAGAATGGTTAAAATCAGTAGGTGTCCCTCAAAAACTTGAGGATGAGGGTTTTTGTGAAGATGATGTTGAAAAATTAGTCAAATTAACTTATGAAACACCGTCTTTAAGCGGATTGTTGGCAATAGGACCTTGCGGAAATAATGAAGAAACGGTCAGAGAAATTTATAAAACATCATTAAAACCGTTGAAATAAAAATATCTTACTTTGAGTTAAAAGGCGATTAAAATTAATCGCCTTTTTTGTAACAAAATTTTAACATTGTAGCAAAAAATTTTTTTTAAAGTTTTCAAAGAGTGGAAATTATTTTAAGGAGAGAATGAATGAAAATTAATCCTATTGGCATGCTAAATATTGCTGCCGTAAAAAAGTTATCTAATGTTAACAATTATGCAACTGCACCTGTATTAAAGTCGGATATGATTTCTTTCGGAGCAACAAGTAAAGTAAAAAGAAATGTTAATGTACCCGTAGATAAAGCGCTTTTTGTTGCAAATAGCCTATCTACATCTACATCAGGACACAGAGCGGTTTACGGTTCTGAAGATTTTACTCCTGATATTGTAAAATTATTAACTCTTGGTGTTGCTGATTATGCAAAAGAACAAGCAAAAGAAACAGGTAAACGTCCGACGGTTCTTATCGGCGGAGATACTCGCAAAGCTTCAAGAGAATCTTTACCTCTAATTAATGAAACGCTTGCGAAACAAGGTGTTGATGTTATTTACATAAAAGATCCCGTACCAACTCCTTTATTGGCAATGGCGGCAAAAGCTTATGATACCGATTTATCCGTACTTATGACGGCAAGCCATAATCCTTGGGCTGACGGCGGATATAATTTGGTTACAAAAGCAGCGGCAATTGCACCTGCAACAGTAACTCAAGAAGTTGCGAAATATGCGGTTAATCATGCAAAAATCGGAACTTATATGGAGGATAAAAAGCCGACAGGGGTTGTAAGAGAAGTTTATCCGTATGATTTGTATAAAAATACTCTTAACAAAAGAGGGTTAATAAATTGGGAAAATATTAAAAATTCTCAAATTGAAGTATTTTATGACGGACTTCAAGGCAGTGGTTGTAAAGTAATGCCAAGATTACTTGATGATTACGGTATTGCTCATACAGAAGTTAAATCTTCAGGACAAGAAGGTCCAAACCCGACTGATAAAAATTTAACTATGTTGAAAAATGAAATAAAAAACAGTGCTGCAAATTTAAAAATAGGTATTGCTAATGATGGTGATGCTGACAGATTTGGTGTTGTCGATGAAAACGGTAATTTTGTTGCAACAAATGATGTTTTACTTTTAGTTTCTTACC